>JAYTFV010000697.1:0-43160 GCA_043734065.1 Planctomycetota bacterium | reverse complement strand
ACAGGCTGGCAACCTAAGTTGTCAGCCTGTCTCCCAACCCGATCCACAGCGGTTTTTGGCCGGATAACCGGAACCACCACTTCCACCCGCAGTCCTCGGCAATCTGAGGCGAAGAACTCCTCGAAATCTGGTCGGTCCGTACGCCAGTTGCAATTCAAGTTCGAAGGCAAGCGGTCACTCCTCGTTGGACGACCGCGATGCCTGTCAGTGATTCTGAAAACAGAAGGAAGGCACCATGTTCGGAAACAAAACTCCACAAGGGAAGAACGCTCCAATGGCTAAATCAGAACCGGCCCCCGCTCCCGTCGCTCACGTCGAAGAGCGGGCTCCCAAGGCTCCCAAGAACTACATCTCGTCGGGCACGGTCATCGAAGGGAACATCATTTCCCACGAAGACCTGCGGATGGATGGCACCGTCAAGGGGGACATCAAGACGACCGGCTCCCTGATCCTCGGCAAGGACTCGAACGTCGAGGGGAACATCCTCGCCGCCGAAGCCGAAGTCGCCGGTCTCATCACCGGCACCGTCGAGTCCAAGGGCTCGCTCACGATTCGCGCTACCTGCAAGATATTCGGGGACATCGTCACCCGCAGCCTGAACGTCGAATCGGGTTCGTCCTTCAATGGACGTTGCAAGGTCGGCGGCGAAGCCGATGAACGGCCTGCCCCTCGTCCCGTCGCCCACGCGGCTGCTCCCGCAGCTGCTCCGATGGCGGCTGCCGTGCGACCGAAGGTTCTGCAATAGTCGACGGACTGATGAGGGAAATCCGCCGAGCGGATGACTCTCACCAGCGAGTTCTGTGGACGACCGTTAGGGGGCCTCGCCCGTTCTCCAAGCCTTCCAGAGAGGCGGGCGAGCAGGCCCCGGTCGTGGGGATCGGAGCATCCAAGAGTGTCGTCTTTCGCTCCGCGAAAGAACGCCCTTTCGCGGAGCGAAAGGCGACATTCCAATCGGTGATTCTTGAGGAGTGACTCGTGAATCGGGACATGGCGGAACTTGAAGAGCGATTTCAGTTGCTGAATCGCTCCCGGTCCGCGCTGTCTGCGGAGATGCGAGCCTCGGCGATGGAACTGCGCGACTCGGGAGTGGTACCGAGCGAGGCGCTCGACCGTTCGCTGACTGACTACCGGGAACTGTTCGGTCGCTTGCGGGCCGAACTGGGAATCACAGCTCACGAGGCGACCCCGGCGACGGGATCGACCTGGGACATGTTTCACGGTCGGCTGGATGTCTGTCGACAGGGTGCCGACGCCACACAGCGACTGCTCGCGGTGGAGCGACTGAGCCTGCCGACCGGCCCCGAGGCGATTCTGGAACCAGTTCGCCAAGCGTGGCGCGAGGTCGTGTTCCGGATCTCCAAGTCGCCCTGGGACGAAGCGGACCTCATCGCAGAGGTTCGGGAAGGCCGTCATGCGTTGTGTCGTCTGGTCTCGCTCGTCGAGCGCCAGAACGCACTCGCTGATGACGAATGGACACATGAAATGGCTGCGGTGCAGCAGACCTATGGGGTTCCGCTCTCGACGGCAATCGCCCGAGGGAAGGTGGTCCTGTCGGACTCCGGTCCGGTCAATCGGAATTGAACTGTGATGTCGTGGCTCTGGTGTCAGAGCCTGACTCACGCGAAAGGCGCGAAACATGAGCAACGGACAATATCGACGACTCCTCACCAACCTGCCTTCGATGGCGTCGGTGGTCAACACGTTCCAGTCCCCCGATGTCCAGTTGGCAGTGTACCGCACGCTGATCGATGCGCTGCTGGAAGCGACTGCCGAAGAGGGGGGCAGTTCTGTCACGATGAAGTCCCCCAAGACCCGGACCAGACCCGGCGAGATGGACATCGTCGAAGGGGACAACATCCACTCGATCGCCACCGAGTGACCCGCGTCCCGGCAAGCGTCGCTTGCCTCCTTGGTGAAGTGTGATGGGCCTACAGCCCGCACGGACAGGAGTTCTGACATGTTCATCGATACCGAGACGCTTCGCACCCGTCTGCAACACCTGCGGCAGTCGGGATTCCGTCTGGCCGATCTGTTGCAACTCGATGCGGTCCGTCTCGACGCGGAGGGCTGGCCGCCTGCGCGGATCGTGTCCGATGACCTGCAGAGTTTTCGAGAGCAACTGACGACCCTCTCCGCCCAGCTACAGACGGGCTTCGAAGAGCAGGAGCCGTTGTCCTGTCAGTCGTTGAATCAGATAGAATCCGAGTTGGACTACCGCCAGACCGCCAAGCGTGTCACCGCGATCGCGCGGAAGGTGGTCCAGATCCAGTCTCCCGAGGGACAGACCCCGACCGGCTTGGTCGAACTCCAACTCGCCGCGACCGAGATGATCGCGTCGCAGGGGCTGCATGTGCCGCGAGAACAGATTCGAGCTCTGGCCGAAGGCACCCACCCCTGGTGCGATCTGCTGCACATGATTGACCAGGGAGGCACGCTGCCCGACTCCGCCTGGACCGTACTCAACACGTCGATCGAGACCCACTTCGGTCGACCGCTGGCGGTGGCCGCAGCTCGAGGACGATTGGCGTTGCCGCCCGTCAGCCTGCCGGAGCCGGAGCCAGCTCTCGTCCCCGCCGAACCCGCCGTCGCCGCCATCGCGGAACTTATCGTCGCGGAACCCACTTCCGAGCCGTGGGATCCCGAGCTGGTCATCGAGCCGTCGACTCCCCGGCTGGCCCCGGTGGGACAGGTCAGTGAAGAAGTCGCTCCCCCGACTCGCTCCGGAACTCGCAGTTCCGTACTCGTCCGTGCCGTCGCCAAGGCCAAGTCCGAGAGTACCGCGATCCGCCACATTGGGCTGGATGTTGCCGAAACAATTTCGGAGACCGGGCCGTCACCGGTCGCCCGCATCAATGAAGTCGTCAGCAGCGAGACGATCACGGAGTCCGCGATTGGCCCCATCGACTCTCAGGCGCTCCTCGTGATTCCGCAACCGGCTGCGATCGAATCCGCAGAGAAGTCGCGGTCCGTGTTCGATGACATTGAACCGATTTCGCTGTCTCGAAAATATGCTCCTGCGGCCACAATCGCAGCACGGGTGCTGCCCGTGCTGCCCACCGCGCCCGAACCGCCTGTGCGGCGAGCCTCGGTGCCGCCGGTCCCTTCGTCGAGCATTTTCGAGGATGATGGAGACGACGACGATCTCATGCCGGACCGAGCTTCGGATCAATCGGAGTTCCGTGTCCACCAAACCGCCCCCGCGACGAAACCTCTCCCCACGAACCCGTCTCCGCTGGCCGAACGACTGTTGACCCAGGCCCGGTTCACCGATGCGACAGGGGCCTCCGCCAGCCTGGCCGCGATGATCCTCGACGGTCCGGAAGCGGATCGGGTCGAGTTGATCCCCGATCTGATCTTTCACCTGATTCACGAGGGACGACCGGGGCTGGCCTATCACCTCGCCCGCAGTCTCGAATCGCGCTCCTCGGTGCCGCGTCCCTTTCTCCCGTCCTGGTTAATTCGGACCTGGACCTATGGACACTCGCTGGTCTTTCCCAAAGGCCAGTTGGCGGGCTTGCTGCAAGACGACCTTCAACCGCGAACCACGACCGGACTCCGCGCCGCCTCCCCGGACTGGAGCCTGGCCCTGTCGCTGATGGTGCGGGCCTCCACGCTGCGACCGGCGATCATCGCCCCCTCGACTCGAGCCGCGGCAATCATAAGAGACTTCGAACTCCGGCAGGAATGCGTCCAGCTCTACAACTACTGCTCCCGCATCGGGGCGTCGGGTGAGCGCATTCAGGGAGTCTTCCCGGGACTGTTCAAACAAACGACAGCCAGCGTCCCCTACTCCGATCAGCTCTCGACCCTGCGAGCCGACATCGCGGTCTGGAAGGACAGAACCGACACGGTGGCGATGAAGTATCAGATCGCCTCCCAACTCTTCCAGAAGACCGGTTGGAGCCTGCGCGCGGGGATGAGTCAGCGCCATCCCGAGGCCGCCTTCGACTGGCAGAACTGGCAGATCGCTCTCCGCATGGGTGATTCGCTGGTGACCCCCGTGATGCAAGACCGCCGCACCGAACTCTCTCACGTGAAGGCGACCGTCGAAGAGGTCTCCACCAAACTGACTGCCGATGAGGCCGATGAGGAACGCCGCCCCTTGTCCCAATCGGAGATCCGGGTCTACCTGCGGCAAGCCACGACCTTTGCTCAGCGCTGGATCGGCTTGCACTCGGGAGCCGCGACGAGTGCGGCCCAGAATTACCTGCCCCAGGCCGCCGTGGAGTTGCGATCCGACATTCAGAAGCGCCACGAACCGGTGATGGCCGAACTACATGCTCTGGGTGAGGAGCAGACTTCGTTCGAGGTGCGGATGGCCTTGGCCTGCCTGATGCTCTCCGTGCAAGAGATCTACGACCTGGTCGATCCCGATCTGCCGTCCGACGCCCGCGAGGCCGATCCGCGACACTTGCTGCACTCGGAACTGCTCAAGATGCCCGATCTCCGCCTCAGCTTCAACTGGGAACCCGAAATCGACCTGCATTCGCTGGAATCGGAGATCCTCCAATTCCTGTGCCAGCCCCAGCCCGACTGGACGACCGCCTTCCAGATGCATGTGGCCCAGGGCTGCCACCAGATGGCCGAACGCATTCTGTCGCTGACCATCTGGACCGATGAAGAACGTGAAGCATTACAGGGCCTGCTGGAGTCGGATCGCGGTCGTCAGCGGACCAACTTTGCTCAAGAACTCCAGGATGTTCAGAAGCTGCTGCGGGAGTCGGTACATCTCGACATCCTCCAGGAAACGGAGCGGGCGGGCATCGAGACGCGGCTGCTTCGGCTCCAGCGGATCGTGGCCAGCGACAGCGACATTTCGTCAGGGGTCTTGGAACTGGATCGCGTCCGCGACTCCCTGGTGAAACGCCGCGAACGCGAGGCGGAACGCATCCGTTCCCGGCTCAGGCGGCTGAGTGGATCCTCGTTGGATGATGAACACACGACGTCTTCTTTGGGGAGCCTCCCTCCCGACTACTCCTCGCAGCGGGGGTGGATCATGGACTTCGACCAGTCCGCTTCATGAGTGTTCTCCCTGTCTGACTGATCCCTCGCCCGTCGAATTGCATGTGAAGCTGAAAGCCTGAGATGACCCTCCCGACACCCGCCGACAATGCCTGGAGGCCGAGTCCCATACTCGGTCGTGAAGCGTTGCTCCGCGCACTCGGGACGCGACTGCAAACGGAGACTCGTCTCGTCATCGGCACCGACCCCGCACTCCTGTGCCATCGGGGAGTCGGACGCACCCGGCTGGTCTCGGAACTCGTGCGGCGGGTCGGTTCGCAATACACCGCTGTGATCCCATTGAGCGGAGCCACGCCAGCCACCTGGCACTTGTCCTTGATGCAGGCAGCCCGACAACTCCAGCTGCGGCAGACCTCGTTCCGCCGAGCCTCCGATCTGACCGGTGCCATCCGAGGCTGGCTCGGCAGTCACAAGAACTGGTTGCTGGTCGTCGACTCCGTGACCGATCTGGATGACCTGAAAGAGATCCTGGAGGGGATCGACTCCGGTCATGTGATTGTCGTCTTGAGCGCTGCCGCTCCGAGTACCCACAACGACTGGCCCGCAGCGGTGCCCCTCGGTTCGCTCTCGACGGACGATGCCTTGCAGGTGCTGCGCGTGTCTGTCGATCGCGACTGGACAAACACCGAAGAGGTCGTCGCGGCCACCCAGATCGTGAACCTGCTGGAACGGAACCCACTCTGCTCAGAACTGGCCGGACGAGTCATGCGACTGGGCGGGATGGCACCCGTCGAGTTCCTGCAGTTGCTGCGCTCGTCGCAGCATCATTCGCCCCTGGGGTCCGCGCTGACGCTGCTCCTCGCGGCGATTGAGGACCAACAGCCGCTGGCGCTGACGCTCCTGGCGGCGGGAGTCGCTCTGGGGCCAGCCCCGATTCCGACCTCGCTCCTGCGGGCGGTGGCAGGCCGCCTCTCGAACGCGAATGAGTCTTTGAAATTGCTGATGGAGTGCGGCCAGCTCAGCGGACACGACGATGGACAGTACGTCACAATCCGCCACGCGGCCGAGCTCCAGGCGTTACTCTCCACGGCGACCCTCCAGCACGGGATGTCCCTGGCACGGTCCACACTCCCCACTCGAGTCCTGCGCAACCGCTTACGCGAACATATCTGTGGCGAACTCGACCTCGAACCCGATCCCCTGGCCGTCCAACGCATCTCACTGGGTCAAACCGCCGCCGCCGCCACCACCCTCGACCCCGACCAAGTCTCGGCCATCCAGCAGGCTGCGGATGCCGCTCTCGATCTGTTGTTGCCCAAAGTGGCTCAGAAGCTGTTGATCCGCGTGTTGGATCACACCATACACACAGCCGCCCACGATGAGTCCCTGCTGGAACCGCTCGTCGCGATCGGGACGGCTTATGTCATGAGCGAGCAGTTCCAAATGGCTCGCCGCCGCTGGCGACAGGCCATGGAGCTCTGCTCGCTGGAGCACCCGCAGCAGACCGAACTGCTGCTGGCCATCGCCGAGGTCGATGTCAACGAGAACCGTCTGGACCGGGCCATCGGTCGGCTGAATCAGGCCGCCGAGAACTGCAAGTCGCACCCGCAGTCGACTCACGATCAGTTGCTGACCGGTCAGATGAAGTACCTCAAGGCGGGCGTGTTACTGGGGCAGAACCAGGCCGAGAAGGCCCGCGAGCTGTTTCAAGCGGCTCTGGACCTGCGGTCGCCCCTGCTGCCGGTCGACCACCCGCTGCTGCTGCGCAATCGACTGATGCTGGCCCGGACCGAGTTCCTGCTCAAGAACTACGAGTCGTGCGAACGACTGTTGATCGAGGAGGTGGCGCTTCGGGAACGGTCTCCGCGCGTGTCGGAGACTGAACTGGGTGTGGCCTGCAACTTTCTCTCGGAGCAGTATTACCTGAACGGACGGCTCACGGATGCCGAACCTGCATACGAACGCACGCTGGAGATTCGGCGGGCGACCCTGCCGCGCGGGCACCGGCTGATCGGCGAGATGGTCAATCGACTGGCCGTCATCAAGTCGGCTCGCGGAGCATACAAAGAGTCCGATGTCCTGTTCCGGGAAGCACTCGCCACTCTCGAACAGACTTACGGATCCGATCATCCGGAAGTGGCGCGGGTCATCAACGACCTCGCGGAGAGTCTGTTCGCGCAGAATAAAGTCGAACCAGCCCGCCGGTTGCTCGAACGCGCCCTCAATATCCAGGAGCGCTCCCTGCGGGCCAATGATGCCCGTCTCGGTCGCACCCGTTGCAACCTGGCTGCGGTCTATGTGGCCCGGGGTCGGTTCGCCGAGGCCGTGCGTCTCTACGAACGAGACATCGCCGACCGCCAGTCCCATCCCAAGACGGACCAGGCCTCGCTGGCCACAGCCCTCAACAACCTGGCCGAAGCGCTGCGGTCTCTCGGACGCCACGGAGAAGCGGAATCCCGGCTCCAGCAGTCGCTGGCGATTCGCGAATCGATGGTCGGTCCCGATCATCCGCAGGTGGCCCAGATCCTCAACAATCTCGGCTACCTGTACCTGCAACAGCACCTGTACGACAAGTCGCGAGAATGCTTGCAGCGGGCCTTGAGGATTCGTGAGACTCGCCTGTCTCCCGAGCATCCGCAGGTGGCCACCACGCTGGGCACACTGGCCGAGGTCGAGTTCACCGAAGGACGCTACGCAGCCGCCCGCCCGCTCTACGCCCGCGCCATCGACATCTATGTGGCCACGCATGGCGAGCGTCATCCGCATGCCGCCTCGCTGCAAATCTGCTCCGCCCGCAATGAACTGCGACTGGGACATGTGGGTCGCGCGGAGCTGATGCTGCTGCGCGGTCAGGGGACCATCACCGAGGTTCTCGGGGCCGACCATCGCATGACGGCCAAGGTGCTGCTCGGACTCGCGGAACTGGCCCATGCGGAGCAGCGGTACGAGCCCGCGTTCCCTCTCCTCGAACGCAGCCTCGCGATCCAGTACGGCACCATGTCCGCGCAGCGGCTGGAGATTGCCGAGACACTCCGGCTGATCGCGTTGAACCTGGTCGCACGCCACTTGATCGCGGAGGCCCTCCCCCGGATTGTCGAGGCCCTGGAAATCCAGCAAGCGACACTCGGGGCCAATCACGGCGAGAGGATGCCGAATCTGCTTCTGCTGGGTCGCATCCTGCAACAACTCGGCAATGCTCCCGAAGCCGAAGCGGCGCTCCGCTCCGTCATCGAGGAAGCCGACGCGACCATGCAGTCCGATCTCATCCAGGAGGCCCGCGAGGCTCTCCCCGATGTCCTCATTCAATCGCAACAGTACGACGAGGCCGCCGAACTGCTCGTCGCCCAGGTGCCCTCGCTCGAAGCCCAAGGATCATCCCCGCAACTCCTCAGCACCCTCAGCCAACTTGCCGGTGTCCACTACCTGCGACACGCTCCCACGGAGGCTGCTCCCCTGATGGAACGCTGCGTCGACCTCAGTGAACAGCTGCATGGAGCGGACTCGACAGAGACCGCCAAACACCTCGACAATCTGGCCGGGGTTCGATTCATACTGGGGCAGTACGAGAGAGCCGAACCCGCGATCCGGCGTGCGATTGGAATTCTGGAGCGAGAACGCTCGGTGCACACCGCCCCGCTGATGAAGGCCCGCGAGAACTACATCCAACTGCTTCGGCATACGGATCGAGCCCTCGAAGCCGACCAACTCGCCTCACTCGTCAGCAGCAGTCCCTCACCCCCCCCACCGCAGATCCCCTGCGGCCACGTACTGGATGACCTCTAAGGAGCCCGCCCCATGTCCGCCATCGCCACCGGGGATCTCGTCCGATTCCACTACACCACGCGCTCCCTCGACGGCAGCGTGATCGAGACCAGCGACCGTCGTGACCCGCTGGAGATTCGCGTCGGCTCCACCGAATTCATCCCCGGGCTGAGCCTCGGCTTGATCGGCCTGCAACTCGGAGAGTCCCGGACCATCACAGCCCCTCCGGAGCGGGCCTTCGGCAGGCACAGCCCAGACCTGATCCAGACGACTCCAGTCTCGGTCATCCCCGAGGAAGCCCAGGTCGGCGAGCAACTCACCGCGACGCTGGGAAGCGTGAAGCTCGATGTCTGGATTCAGAAACTGACGACGAAGGAAGCGGTGGTCGATGCCAACCATCCGCTGGCGGGGGAAACTCTGGTCATTGAAGTGAAGGTTGTGGGGCATGAAGCGGCCTCCTGACAGACTGTTGAACAACGTGGCATGGGCGTCTCGCCCATGCGTGTTCCCCGGGAGACGCGGGCGGGACGCCCGTGCCACGGGACATGTTCAACAGGCTGCTGAGCCGTCCCTGACGGTTGCGAAGCCTGTTGCCAAGAAGCGACACAGGATTCCGGGTCAGAATTCCTGAGTCGCATGGTCAGAGGTCGAATCACTCCGTACAACGACAGTGACGAGTTGCCAACACTGCGGAGCATTGTTGAGAGAAAACGAGGGCCGGAGGGCGAACAGCGTGCGATCTGGTGATCGGTGGCTGCGAGTGAATTGTTCTGAGAGTTCGGCTTGGGCCGAATTCCTCATGTGTCAGGTCCAGGACGAACTTAACATGTCCCTGAAACTCACTGCTGAATCGTTCCTCACGGGGGTCAAGCAAAGCGGCTTGGCCGACCCCGAGGCGATCGAAACGCTCATCAAGATCCTCCGTGGGGAAGGCATCGACATCGGCAACTCGGCCGCCCTCGCCATCGCGATGATCGACAAGGGCACGATCACCCCTTGGCAATCCGAGAAGCTCCTGCAAGGGAAATTCAAGGGCTTCATCCTGGGGCGGTACAAGCTGCTGAACCTGCTCGGCAAGGGCGAGATGAGCTCGATCTATCTGGCCGAGCATACGCGGATGAAGCGGAAGTGCGCGATCAAGGTGCTGCCCGCGAACAAGGTGCGGGACACGTCGTACCTGGGCCGGTTCCATCGCGAAGCCCAGGCCGTGGCGGCCCTCGACCACAACAACATCGTGCGGGCCTACGATGTCGACACCGAAACCGAAGGCGGCGTCGAGATCCACTTCCTCGTCATGGAGTACGTCGAGGGTAAAGACATCGAGAAGCTCCTCGAAGTCCGCCAGCAGTTCGCGGTCATCGAAGCCACCGATTACCTGCGCCAGGCCGCCGAAGGACTGGCTCACGCCCACGAACATGGACTCGTCCATCGCGACATCAAGCCCGGCAATCTGCTGGTCGATCTGAAAGGGGTGGTGAAGATCCTCGACCTCGGCCTGGCCCGCTTCTTCCGCGATAATGAGACCGAATCGCTGACCATCAAGCACGATGAGAAAGTCCTCGGCACCGCCGACTACCTCGCCCCCGAACAAGCCGTCGACAGTCATGCCGTCGATGAACGGGCCGATATCTACAGCCTCGGCTGCACGTTGTACTTCGCCCTGACCGGCCACCCGCCGTTCACCGATGGCACGCTTGTCCAGCGGCTGCTCGCGCATCAGACCAAGGCCCCGCCCTCGATCCGCAAGCAACGTCCGGATGTGCCGGAAAGCCTGGTCGCCATCGTCGAAAAGTTGATGCAGAAGCGCAAAGAAGACCGCTTTCAATCAGCTGCCGAAGTGGCCACTGCACTGTCCAAGTGGCTCGTCGAGAATGGCGGCCAGACCTGGCGGGAAGCCCATCCGGCCCTCGTGGCTCGCTTCGCGGGACTCGAAGCCGTGCAGACCCGTCGTCCCGAGTCGGACTCGAAAATCAGCCGACGGGTTGTCGACGCCAGCGCCGCTCCAGAACCGATCGCGATTGAGCGCCCGAGTGGAGCTGGGAAGTCCAAACTCGGCAAGGGGCCGAGGCGACCCGATGCCTCTGCGCCTTCCACCGAGGCCGCTTCCGAGAAGAGAGCATCGGCAGTCGCCCCCGCTGCGGCGGAGCCTGTGGTGGCCCGGGATCCCGAGAAGTCCAATCCGAAGCGGCTCGCCTCGCCTCCCTCTGCTCCCTTGGTCGCTCCGCCACTGCCCTCGGTGGTCAGGACATCGCCCAACAACCGCATCGATCGCCGCTTCATCTACATCGCGGGCATGGTCCTGAGTGCCGTGTTGATCCTCTCGGGCATGGCCTACTTGGGATACAACAAGCTGACCGCCAAGTCCGACGACGGGATCCCGGACCCCGAGAAAGTGGTCGCCCCTGAAGGGGCCAGCGGACTCGTCAAACCGTAACGAGCCGACGAATCCGAGAGATCATGTCCGGGGCCCGATGCCCGAACGGATGGGGACTGATCACTGAAAACTGACCACTGAAAACTTCCCCCCTCAGTGACTCTCCGCAGCGCAAAACTTCTCATAAGCCGCAGCATCGAGCAGCTTGTCGATTTCCGCCGGTGCCGCCAGTTGGATCTGGATCATCCAGCCTTTGCCGAAGGGATCGCTGGAGAGGACGCTCAGGTCGGACTCCAGGGCGCTGTTGACCTTCGTCACGGTGCCGGAGACCGGAGCGTACAGGTCGCTGGCCGCCTTGACGCTCTCGACCACGCCGAAGACCTGCTTCGCCTTGAACGTCTTGCCGACGGCGGGCAACTCGACATAGGTCAGGTCGGTCAGCTCCTTGACCGCGAAGGCACTGATCCCGATCGTGGCGGTGTTCCCCTCACGACGAACCCATTCGTGGGACTCCGCGTAACGCAAATCGGCAGGGTGGGACATAGAGAGCATCCTGAGTGGAGGGCGTATCAGCCCGGAGATTTTTGGGGGCACACGAGCCACAGAAGCCGCTGAGAGCCGTGACAGAACCGGTGTTCACTGATCAAGCCGATGGAATGACAATTCTGGAACACTAATCTCCGCTAATCAACACTGATCCGAATCTGGATTAGCGTCGATCAGTGGAGATTAGTGTTCCAACTTTGAGGTGAACACAATTTCTGAAACTGCTCTAATCGACGCTGATAAACGCTAATCGAGTCAGGATTAGTGTCGATCAGCGGAAATGAGTGTTCCTGTCGCGTCTGCCGTCTTTTCGCTCCGCGAAAGTACGTCCTTTCGCGGAGCGAAAGGCGACACGAATCCTCACCCGCAGCAGTCCCCGTCTTCCGGCGATGTCCCCTGCTCCTTCTCGATGTCGCTGATCTGGTCGAGGCGGCGCTGGTGACGCCCCCCCTCGAAGTCCGTCTTAATCCAGAGGCCGACAATCCGGTTGAGCAGCCGCTCCCCCAGCATGTCCGCCGACAGGCACATCACGTTGGCATTGTTGTGCCGACGACTCGTCTCGGCGGTCACGTCATCGTGACAGGTGACCGCACGCACGCCGCGAAACTTATTCGCGGTGATGCACATGCCCATGCCGGTCCCGCAGATCAGGATGCCGCGATCGACGCTGCCATCCGACACCGCACTGGCCACCTTCGAGGCATACACCGGGTAATCCACCGGGCCCGTTTCCTCCGGTCCCATGTCGATCACTTCGTGGTTCAAGCCACGCAATTGTTCCAGGATGAGGCCCTTGACCCGGACCCCTCGATGATCACTCGCCACAGCGATGCGCATGTCCCACTCCATTCATCAGACTTCAGAAATCACACACTCCAGCCAGTGTTCCAAACACTGACGGATTTGATCGCGACACTCCGCATACACCGAGTATTCACCCCCGATTGGATCGGCGATGTCGTACCCGTCGACGCAGATTTGCTCCACCTTGGAGAGGCTGTGCGGAAAGGCCCCCGTGATCGCCGACTGATGACGCGAGGTCATCGCCAGGATCAAGTCGGCCCACGCCACCAGTTGATCCGTCACTGGCTGACTGGCATGGTCAGAGAGGTCGATCCCCTCCTCGCGGAGGATGTCGATCGTCTCCGGACTAGCCTCAGCCCCCGGAGTCGCCGACACCCCAGCCGAGGCCACGATGAACCCCCGCCGGACCAGGTCCGCCTCCGTGCATTCTAACCGCTGGCACAACAGACTGCGAAACAGTCCTTCGGCCAGCGGGCTACGGCAGGTGTTTCCGGTGCAAACGAACAGCACCATCTTGGCCAGGAGCTGGGTGATCTGATCCGGGGAATAGACGCCGGGCTGGGTGATCGACCATTCCCCGGATGGCGCAAACCGGACACTGGTCGCCCCTTGCGGGCAGGAGACAAACCCGGCATTCACAATCAGGCCAATCCGCTCCCCCCACGCATGAGCCAGCTCTAATCCATCGGCGGTGGCCCAACTGCCACCCTCCGGCGCGGGCATTTCCAGCACCACCAGAGGCTCGCGCTGCACGCGGGCCAGCCCCACATGCAGCGGGTGCCCGAACCCCGCGAACCGCAGCGGATGACGTTCGTGATGCGCAATGAGTGCTGCGGCGAGCGGAGGCCCGTTCCACTTCGAGGTCGGCTCGAACTCCAGAATCACCGGCCCCGGCCAACTCCGTTGTGCCAACCGCAGAATCCGCGGCGAAACCGACTCGACGTAATCCTCGATCTGCCCCGCGTGAGACAGACACAAACACGGAACCCGACCGACCGCGTTGGCCACCTCCAACAGACGGGCCACAGCCGCCGCGTTCATCGACGATGTGGCCAGCAGATACCCGCTCTCGCACGGCAATCCGAGCAGTTGCGGTTCCCGGCTGGCATCGAGAGCCGCCTGGACGACCGCGCGATGGTCGCCGGGAGCGGAGTAGTCGATCACTCGGGTCATGTGCCGTTCGTCCGTCCGGCCCCACACGGGTCCGTCCCAATTCATGTCAGAATCCCAAACGCCCACGGGTTGCAACCCGTGGGCTTTGCGCGAGCCAAACTTCCGAAGTCTCTGAAGACTTCGGAAGTTTTCGCGTGGAGACTTCACAGTGTCATGCCTCGAACCCGACGACCGGATTGGCGGCATCATCAGCAGACAGCTCGACTGCTTTGTACCCGCCCTTGGATTTGAAGTAGGCCCAGATCAAGAGGTAGCTGACGAGCATCACTGTCGGGAATCCAGCCATGCTGCCCAGTGCCGAGAATTGACCAGCCTTCTTCGCTTCCGCGAGTGCGGTCTTGTCGGCAGCCGCTGTAATCAACACCTCCTTGGCGGGGTCGATTGCCTGGTACTTGCCGAGAACGTACTGCTTCTCGATACCCACCTGTTGAATCACAGCGGGAGCGGACTTCGTCAGGACATCATGCGAGGTCTTCTCTTGAAGAAAACCAATGAAGGGGAATCCCAAAATCCCGACCGCCAACATGCCGACCCCCGAGATCGCATTCAGGGTCAGGGCCCCCCCCTTCGGACTTTGTTCCGCGGTGATCCCCAGCATCGTCGGCCAGAAGAACGTCTTTCCGAAGCCGTACAGCGTGGCTGCGGCAAAGATCATTCCGAGTCCCGAGTTGCCGGTCTTCGACAACGTCGTGAGGCCCGCAATCGCCATAATCGAGCTGGCGATCAGCAATCCAATGGGAGACAGGTTGTGGACGATGGGCCCCGCGAAGAACCGCAGCACCATCATGATGGCTGAGGTGTAAATCAGCACCCAGGCGGCGTTGAACCCCGCTGCCTTCATCGGCTCTTCCATCAGGCCGCTGATCCAACCATCGGTTCCGATTTCCGTTGTGGCCAGGGGGCACATAATCAGGATCAGAAAAATCAACAGCGGGCGGCCAACGCTTTTCGTGGCGACGCCGAACGCGACCGTGACAATTCCCGTCAGCACAAATGCAATGTTTTTGTCGAATTTCAATGCTTCGGACAGCTGGACAAAGATCAGCCCAAAGGCCAGCATAGCCCCGATCGCACCGAATTCCTTGAGCATGTCGAGGTAACCCACTCCAGCTGCTTCTCGCTCGTTCACAGGGAACTTGGCTCCCATCAGCATGACGAGATAAACGATCGCAGGGACAAGGATCAACCCGATCACCATCCGCCAGTCACCTGTCTTAGCGACTTCTGCCAAGGTGATCATGACCAGACCACCGAGGACCAGGCCGCCGGGCCATCCGGCATGGAGAATATTCAACCACTTGGTCTTTTCCTTACTGAACATCGTGGCCACGACCGGATTGATGAATGCTTCCACCGTGCCGTTGCCCAATCCGAGGATCACGCTCCCCCAATACATCAGGCGATAGCCCTGAGCCTGTGCTGCGGGCAGGTCCGCACCCGTCACACCGTTCACCGTCCCGTAGGCCAGGAATCCAAAGATGGCGTAGATCACGTAGCAGCAGAACGAGAACAGCATCGCGATCTTGTAGCCGATGCGGTCGATGATCAGGCTGAACAGAATGATCGAGATCGCAAAGGGCCAGATCCCGGCCCCTCTGAGAGTGCCGATCGCCACTTTGTCGACACCGAAGTCGGTTGCGAATCGGACATCACACAGATACATCCGCGAGATAAACGCGTAGGCGGTTGTGATCAGGGCGATAAAACACCCCCAGAACAGGAACATCGCTGGCTTCTCGCCGCTTGTCGGAGTTTGCGCTTCACTCATGTTCGAAGGACCGTCTTGGTGTGAGGAGGAGAGCTGTGGCCAAATTCGTTTGGACCAAGCGAGAAGTCGCCACGTGCCAGAGTTGGACGAGGGCAACCAATCAAAGTCCCCTGATCGTAGCGGCACTTCAGCCAGTTTTCTACGGAAAGCCACCCTGCGTTGGGGAAAAAGCCCTCCGCCTCGAAATCTCAGCACGCGACGATCGGGCCGCTCGCAGGTCTTTCGACCTCGGCAACCCCGAACCGCTCTTTTCCTCCCGCGATGCGTCAGGTATGAATCCTCCCATCAACCCGACCTTTCACTCTCGGCATGCCATACCCGCCCAGCGGCTGAGATGTCGTCGAATCCCTGATGAACTCCCCACTCACTGAAAGGCCACTCATGAAAACCATCCTCGTCACCGGCGGCTGCGGATTTATCGGCTCCAACTTTATCCGCATGGAACTGGCCCAGCATCCCGAGTTGACGGTCATCAACGTTGACAAGCTGACCTACGCCGGGAACCCCGAGAACCTCGCCGACCTCGAAGGCAACCCGCGTTACCGGTTCGAAAAGGTTGACATCTGCGACCGCGCCGAAGTCGAGCGCGTCCTCGCCAGTGCCAAGATCGACGCCGTCCTCAACTTCGCTGCCGAGAGCCATGTCGACCGCAGCATCCTCGACAGCGGTCCGTTCATTACGACCAACATCATCGGCACGCAGACGCTGCTCGATGCCTGCCGCAAGTTCAACATCCCCCGCTATGTCCAGGTCTCGACCGACGAGGTCTACGGCTCCCTGGGCGAGACCGGCCTGTTCACCGAAGAGACCCCCCTCGCTCCCAACAGCCCCTATTCCGCGTCGAAGACAGCTGCGGATTTGCTGGTGCGGGCGTACTACCACACGTACCACTTCCCGGGGATCACGACCCGCTGTTCGAACAACTACGGCCCGTATCAGTTCCCGGAGAAGCTGATCCCGTTGTTCATCTCGAACCTGCTGGCTGGCCAGCAGGTTCCGGTCTACGGAGCGGGGACCAACATCCGCGACTGGATTCACGTCCTCGACCACTGCCGAGGCATCGACGCCGCTCTCCGTAAAGGGCGTGTGGGCGAGGTCTACAACTTCGGCGGTCGCTGCGAGATGACCAACATCGCCCTCACGAAGCTGCTGATCCAGCTGCTCGGCAAGACGGAGAGTTCCATCCGCTACGTCGCCGACCGACCAGGGCACGACCTGCGATACGCGATTGATTGTGCCAAGTCCGAATCCGAACTGGGCTGGTCCCCGCAGTACACCTTCGACCGGGGGATCCAGGAAACCATCGACTGGTATCTGTCACACCAGAACTGGGTCGCCCGCATCCGTTCGGGCGACTACTTGAAGTATTACGCCGAGCAGTACGGCAAGCGGCTGGGGTAGGAGGGTTGAGGGTTGAGGGTCAGCAGCCCTCCCCCCGCAGTTTCGCATTGCTCCCACGCTTCCTAGAATCACGCGGTCGCAGCACACCCGCTTCGACACGCTCGCAAGGATCCCACCGTGGCTGATGCCCTGGAACGCCGGACTGTCCTCATCGTTGAGGACGAACCGATCATCCGCAACACCCTCGCGGAGTTCCTCACCGGGGAAGGCTTCGAAGTCACCAAGGCCGGGACCGTCGCCGAAGCCCTGCAAGCCGCCAAGCAACGCGACTTCCATGTCGCCATCTGCGATGTGCAACTCCCCGATGGCGACGGCGTCGCCCTGTTGCGAAAACTCCAGCGGATCAACTCCTCGGTCTTCGGGCTGATCATCACCGCTTACGCCACCGTTGAAAGCGCCGTCGAGGCCTTCAAGGCCGGTGCCTTCGATTACCTCGTCAAGCCGGTCATCCTGGATGATGTCCTCAACAAGCTCAATCGCGTCTTCCAGTTCCGCCAACTCTTCATCGAGAACCAGGCCCTCCGCCGCGAACTCTCCCAACCGCAAAACTTCGAACAGATCGTCGGCTCCTCCCAGCCGCTCAAGGAACTCCTGGCCACGATCGGCAAAATCGCCGCCACCAGTTCCAACGTACTGTTGATGGGTGAGACCGGCACCGGCAAGGAGCTCTTCGCAAGGCAGATTCACTCCGCCGGTCCACGCAAGCAGGAAAAGTTCCTGGCCATGAACTGCGCTACGCGCCCAGCCGATCTGCTGGAGGCCGAACTCTTCGGCACCGACTCCGGAACCCCGCAAACCGGATTACTCCGCACGGCGGGCGAGGGGACCGTCTATCTCGACGAGATCGCCGAACTCCCGATGGGCACCCAGGCCCGACTGCTGCGAGCCATCGAGTACCAGGAAAGCATGCCGACCGGCGGGACCGAAACGTATCCCGTGCATTGCCGCATCATCGCCTCGACCAGCCAGGACCTCATGCGGATGGTCGGCGAGCAGAAGTTTCAGGAAGATCTGTTCTACCGCCTCGACGGCCTGAAGATCCGCATCCCCCCGCTGCGTGAACGCCTCGACGACATCCCCGAACTCGTCGACCACTTCATCACCCGCCACTCCCGCGCCATGCGCAAGCGTGTCACAGCTGCGTCGAGCGAAACGATCCGTTTGCTCATGGCTGCGCAGTGGAAGGGGAACGTCCGCCAGCTCGACAACGCCATCGAGCGCGCCGTCATCATGTGCGAAGGCACCACCGTCGAACCCAGCGACCTGCCCCCCGACCTGATCGGCATGGGCCAACCGCTCCCCGACACCGACGATCTTCGCTCGGCCCTGCGGCACTACGAGAAGCTGCACATCACCCGCGTGCTGCGCCAGTGGCCCGATAAACGTGAGGCCGCGAAACGCCTGCGTCTGGGTCTGTCGAGCCTGTACCGCAAGATCGAAGAACTGGAGATTGAGTTGTAGTCGGGAGTCGGGAGTCGGACGGGCCCCTTTGGCCCGTCCCTCTCCGTAGGATGGGCAATCCTGCCCGTCCCGTTCGACTCACAGTAATCATCAGTCACCCACCGGCGTCGATCGCCCACATTCCGGTTCGTGCCAATGCTGAGGCCAGCCACCTTTCACCGCTGAACCCCTTGATGTGAGGGTGGCTTCGAACAACCATTCGTTGGCGTTCCCGCTTTCATCCCCTTAAGATGACCTCCTGCGATTGCAACTCGCTCGATGATAGCCGTCCCACCCCGCCCGCTGGTCGATATCCGGCCCCTCCGGTTCGTTCAGTCCCGCCCACATCAGGAGTCCTGTGATGCCTTTGGTTCCCCTCCGAACCGTGCTCGATCATGCCGCCGAAAACAACTACGGCGTGGGAGCGTTCAACGTCAACGACATGGAACAGATCCAAGCCATCATGGAGGCGGCCAAAGAAACCAATTCTCCCGTGATCGTGCAGGCCTCCCGCGGTGCCCGCTCCTATTCCCAGGACAACTATCTGCGACACCTGATGCTGGCTGCCGTCGAACTCTACCCGCAGATTCCGATCGTCATGCACCAGGACCACGGCAACAGCCCGGCCACCTGCTTCAGCGCCATCAAGTACGGCTTCACCTCGGTGATGATGGACGGCTCGTTGATGGAAGATGCCGCTACCCCCGGTTCGTTCGACTACAACGTGCGCGTGACCAAGGAAGTCGTGGCGGTCGCTCGCGCGATGGGCGTGTCGGTCGAAGGCGAAATCGGCTGCCTGGGGCAGGTCGGACATGCTCCCGAAGCCCCGAAGAAGGGTGCCAAGCATGACCACGATGCGGACCTCGAAAAGGAACCCGGCGACAAGGATAGCCATGGCGTGGCTGCGACCTCCGGCGGCATGGACAGCTCGCACCTGACCGACCCCGACGAAGCCGAACGGTTCGTCGCCGAGACGAAGGTCGATGCTCTGGCCGTCGCGATCGGGACCAGTCACGGAGCCTATAAGTTCAGTAAGAAGCCGACCGGCGAAGTCCTCAAGATGTCGCTGATCGAAGAAATCCACCGCCGCCTGCCCAACACGCACCTCGTGATGCACGGCAGCTCGTCGGTGCCAGAATCGCTGCTGGAAGTCATCCGCAAGTATGGCGGCCAGATGGACGAGACCTACGGCGTACCCGTGGAAGAGATCCAGCGCGGCATCAAGCACGGCGTCCGCAAGATCAACGTCGACACCGACTGCCGTTTGGCGATCACCGGCGCGATCCGCAAGGTTTTCGCCGAGAAGCCCAAGGCATTCGATCCCCGCGAATACCTGAAGCCCGCCCGCGACGCGATGAAGGCCGTCGTCATGGCCCGCATGATCTCCTTCGGTCAGGCCGGTCAGGCGAGCAAGTTCAAGTAGTCGCTGCGGTGTGCGCTCTCGTAGCCTGGACCCCTAGGTCCGGGCGAAACGGACCTGGGAGTCCGTTCTACTCCTCAGGGCACAAGCCATCATGGAATGCCCCAGTCCGCTTCGTTCGCCGCTCACCACAGCGGAGAACTCCGGATGAAACACGAACGCCACGGGAATGCCCCGTGGCGTTTGTGTTGGGCGAGCAGCCAGACTTCACGTCCCAATAGACTTCCGGAGACTTCGGAAGTCTGGCAGGGCAGATTCCACGGGCCGCTCGCCTGATCGCAGGCATGACAGGCTGGAAGCCTATCCCACGGATCAGGGGCAGGCTCAAGCCTGAATTCCCAAGCACGTCCTCACGGACTCAGCGCCGCTTTCGTCGATACCCATTGCTTCTGAACCGCCATGTCTGTGGCCCGTTCGGCACACTTGGCGATCTGATTCATGAGCCGAGTCCGGGTCTCGGCATCGAGTTGCGGGGCCAGGTTCTGGACCGCCAGCATCCCGTTGGTGACCAGCATCACGCGCTCGAAGTGCTGGGTCGCCTGCTCGTCAGTCTTCACGGCAGAGGGATCGAGTGTCCATTCGGCGGCCTCAACGAAGAGTCGCTCGATGACCGGAATTCCCTGCGTCGAGTTCTGTCTCGCGAAGCCCACGGCGGCGTTCACTCGCGTCATCTGGTCCGAGTCTTCCAGCAACGCCCCCAAGCGTTCGCGGGCCTCCGGCGAGGTCAGCGTTCCTAGAATAAACGTCGCCTGATGCCGGGACAGCAGCTCCGACTCCTGCGAGACTTCGATGATGCGGCTCGTCAATTCCGGAATGGCCACCGGCTGCTGGCGGTCCACGTACGCCCGCCCGCAAATGACCGCCAATGAGTTCAATGCCTGCTTCCGGATTTCGCGGTCGCGCGTGCCTTCGACCGCACTCAGCAGTACCGGGACAGCTGTCTCCGGGAGATCGAGCAGCCCGACCGCCTTGAGCATGAAGATGGTCTGCTGCGTCTCTTCTTCGGTGGGGTTCGTCTTCAGGAGGAGATCGGTGAGGACACCGGTCAGGGCCTGCGCCACCTCGGGACTCGAGGCGAGGTGTTGCCCCTTGTCCTTTCGGAAGGCGTCGTCTTGCAACACCTGCGCCAGATCAAGAGCCGACCGCCAGCGCACGTGTGCATTCTCGCTACGGACATTCGTGACCAGTTGCCGCCAGTCGGCCTCGCCCGACGCCAACTGCCCGAACAGCAGGTAGACCCCGATGATGACCATCACGATCACCGCTGGCACCACGAACAATTGGACAATGAACCCCGCCGACGGTGGCTGAACCGGCGGCAGCAGTTGATCGTCTAGCCCACCCGCAGACGCATCGGCCCCCACCGTCCAGCGATCCTTGTACAAGGAGTCGGGAGCAGAGTCGTCAGCGGGGGGAAGCGGGTGGGACATGGGGAGGAGGGTTGATGGTTGATGGTTGATGGTTTATCGACAGAGTGGAACGGTGTGGATGACGGATGACAGCTTCTCTGGCTGATGGCAGAATGCTGATGGCTTTCTGTCGATAAACCATCAACCATAAACCATCAACCTCCCCCCACCTCCGTCGCCGTACACGCGAACTCCAGTCGGCAACTCACCTTCCCCTCGCAGGTCACTTTTCCCTTGAGGTAGAACGTGTTCTGCAACCGTTCGGTGAGTTCGACTTCCATCTCGATCATCTGGTTCGGTCGCACCATCGACCGAAACTGCACATTGTTGAGCCGCGTGACCACCGGGGCCACGTTGGTCCCCACCGGCAGTAGCCGCGAGATCAGCACCGCAGCCGCCTGGAACGCCGCTTCGCACTGAATCACTCCCGGCAGGATCGGGAAATGCGGGTAGTGTCCGCGGAACAGATCGAGGTCCGGCGGCAGATGCTTGCGAGCCACGATCCGCGTGTCAGTGATTTCGGTCACTGCGTCGAGCCACAGAAACGGGTCGCGATGCGGGATCGCGGTTTTGATGTCGTCGAGCGTCATGGGGGAAGTTGTCAGTTGTCAGTTGTCAGTCATCAGTCATCAGTCATCAGTCATCAGTGCAGAGCGGCAGAGCAATCCGTATCAATTCCTATGTCTTCACTGAAGACTGAGAACTGACTACTGAAAACTTCCGCTCAAAACTTCCACCCATCCGGCAGCACAGTACGTCGTGGCACCACAATAATCCCGTCTCGCACGACCAGCGGGCCGCGTTCCCCGTTCTCGGGAAAACCGGGCGGCAGTTTGATCACGCAGTTCGCCCCGATCGAACAGTTCTTGTCCACGATCGCCTTCTCGATGATCGTCCCCGCGCCGATTCCCAGCTCGGGCTGGCCCTCAATGTGATTCGCCCGGATATCATGGCGGAAATAATCGGCCCCCATCAGCACCGAATCCTTGATCTGAGCATTCGCTCCGATGTTAGAGCGAAGTCCGACCGAACTGTTCTTGATCACTGCAGCTGCACCGATCGAGCAGCCATCGGCGATCATGCTTCGCAGAATCGTCGCGCCCTCGATTCTCGTGGGTGGGAGATACCGGGGTCTGGTGTAAATCGGAGCGTCCTTCAGATCGAGGTTGAACGGCGGGTTCGGACCGGCCAGAGCCAGACTCGCCTCGTAGAACGCCTGGATCGTGCCGATGTCCTCCCAATACCCGTCGAACAAATGCAGTTGGACCTTGCGAGCCCGGATCGCCATGGGGAAGACCTCCTTGCCGAAGTCCTCATAGTCGGTCTTCTCCAGCAGGTCGACCAGTGTGTCCCGATTAAACAGGTAGATCCCCATGCTGGCGATGTACTCGCGACCATGGCTGGGGATGCCCTGGGCGTCGATCCACTTCGGATCAGTACGGACCATCTTGAGTTCTTCGGCGGTCTTCGGTTTTTCCAGGAACCCTTCCACTCGACCCGAATTGCTCACCCGCATGATGCCAAACCCGGAGGTCTGCTCCAGCGGCACCGGCAGTCCCGCGATCGTGACATCCGCCCCGGACATCGTGTGCGTCTCCAGCATCTGCCGGAAATCCATGCGGTACAACTGGTCTCCCGACAGGATCAACACATAGTCGATGCCGGGTCGCTTCAGGTGCCTGAGCTGCTTGCGGACGGCATCGGCGGTCCCTTGATACCAGTCGGCTCCCTCGTTGGTCTGCTGGGCAGCCAGGATCTCCACGAACCCGCCATTGAAGGGGTCAAACGTGTACGTCTGGCGGATGTGTCGGTGCAGGCTGACCGAGTTGAACTGCGTCAGCAGGTAGATTCGCCGGACCCCGCTGTTGATGCAGTTGGAGATCGGGATGTCAATCAGCCGGTACTTCCCCGCGAGGGGCACGGCGGGCTTCGACCGATCTCCGGTCAGCGGCAACAACCGCGTCCCCTTTCCGCCCCCCAGTACGATGCAAACCATATTGTCCATGGCAGTCTCCTGTGGTGAATCGAAGAAGGGATGAGGCCCGCTCACAGCCCGGCTGCCTCATGCTGGGCATCGTACCCAAGAGATGACGTACGCGAAACAGCAGCGTGAAGCATTCACTCAAAGAACAACCGCTCCGCCGTCTCACGCAACAGCTGCTCCCGATCCTTGGCACTCAGGAAATCGCAATGCGTCGTCAGGAGTTTGAGCGAGTCGCCGTACGTGTTCGGCTTGACGATCTGATACGGCGAATCGCTGCCCCACATCAATCGCTCCACGCCGTAGGCTGCGATCAGTTGCCGAATCATCAGGATCAGTTCCGTGTGCGGGGGCTTCTTTTCTCCCAGGGCGTAGTAGGCCGAGACCTTGACATGGACATGCCGGTGCTTTGCCAGATCGGTCAGCGTCTTGATCTGAGCCGCCTCGATCGGACCCGCCATCCCGATGCGGGCGAAGTGGTCGATCACGACGCGGGTGTCGGGGTACTTCGTACATAGTTCCTGAACCTGGGGCAGGTCGCCCGGCCCGATCAGCGGGCAGATGGCGCTGCCCTGCTTCTCCGCATGCGCCCACATGGCGCACATCCCAGCGGAGTCCTTCCACTGCTCCTTGCCTCCTTCACCGGGACGAATGCGGAACCCGCGCATGCCGAGATGGAACAGCTTGTCCATGTCGGCCTCGGGGTGCGGCTGGTCCGCCTCGATGCAGGCGACTCCGGAGAATCGTCCGGGGAACTTCGCGATGCTGTCGGTGATGTAGCTGTTGTCGAGGCCGTGATAGGGCTTGTGCTGGATCAGCACGACCCGCTCGACTCCGTTCTTGCCCGCCAGTTCGAGCAGCTCCTCCGCCGTGAAGCTGCCGGGCTTCAAGTCATCCACCGTCTGCTTCCCGGCCAGCGGGTACTTCGCCACATCGCGGGTCCAGATGTGCGAGTGAGCATCGATCCACCCCGTCGGTTTCGCATCTGCAGCGGGTGTCGTGGATGCGTATGCGGTCATGCCAAGAACTCCAAGGGCTTGTCGACGAGTGAGCATGGTTGGGGCCGTGAGAGGAATGTCAAGGGACGAAATCTGGAGTCTTCAGAGGAGAATCTCGAAACGCGAACTTCAAGCCCGTGACCGTGAGATGGGTGGCGCATCCATTCATACATCCATTGGTGTCAACTTCCATCCCGGAGGGATGAAAGAGATTAGCCGGTGGTCGAGCGCAGCGACACCACCGGACAGCGATTCCCCGCAATGGCCTTGCATCCCGGAGGGATGCCAGAGGAATTCGACTCGCCGGACATGGACGAGAGGGCGACTTATCGGGAGGGCGAAGCTCCTGCTGAGCCGCGAGCCAAGATCGATGTCTTCTGGCCAGAGCGGCTCGGCAGGAGCCTCGCCCTCCCGAACGATCCCCAAGGATGCGGGTCGCCCCTCTGCCACCCCTCCGGGATGGGATCTTTCGTCGGACCACTTCACCCGGTGGTGTCGCTGCGCTCAACCACCGGCTAATTTCTGTGACCCCGGCCGGGGTCGGAATCGGGACGGACTCAGCCCCTACCGCACCGTGACGAACTCATGCGTGTTGTACAGCGCCCGGCAGAGCATCGGCAGCCCGTGCTGTTCGACCAGCTTCACCGCAGCCGCTCGCTCGTCGGGTGTCGCTGGCCTTCCGAAGGCCAGCAGGAACGCCCGCTCGACTTGAGCCTCGTGGGATAGGCTTCCCGCCGGTCGTCCTTCCGACTGCTCCACCCGCTCCGCAAACGCCTGCGACTGCTGCAACAGGAACGGGCTGTTGAGCAGGCTCAGGGCCTGGAGCGCTGTCGTGCTGCTGGTCCGCTTCGGCGTCACCTGCCCGGCATCGGGACAGTCGAACGTCCCGAACGTGTCCTCCAACTGCATGCGGGGTTTGGACTGGTAGATCATCCGGCGGAAGTCCTCGCGAACGAACTCGCGCTTCGAGTTGTAGACCTTCACGTAGTTCGTGTTGGCTTCGAACAGGTCGAACCCCGGTCCGCCCTGTTGCGAGTCGAGTTGCCCGCTGACGGTGAGGATCGCATCGCGGATTGCTTCGGCCTCCAGACGGCGCGGCGGATATCGCCACAGCAGTCGGCTCCCCGCATCGACCGCTACACCGTCCTCACGCGAGTCGCTCGATTGGCGATAGGCCTCGGACAGACAGATCAGTCGGTGAATGTGCTTGAGGCTCCAGGGCAGAGTCGTCTTTTGCTCCGCAAAAGAACGTCCTTTCGCGGAGCGAAAGGCGACACTGGTTGGCTCGCGCAACTCGCACGCCAGCCAGTTGAGCAACTCCGGATGCGTCGGCTTCCCCCCGTTGGCCCCGAGGTCGGACGGCGTGTCGACGATCCCCTCGCCGAAGTGTTGCAGCCACAGGCGGTTCACGATCACACGGGCCGTCAGCGGGTTGTCCGGGCTGACGATCCACTCCGCGAGGGCCAGTCGCCGCTTCGCCTCGGGAGTGTCGGCGGCCAACTGAAACGCAGCCCCGATTTCAGTGAGCGAGGCCGGGGCGATGACTTCCTTCGGCTGCGACACATCGCCGCGATTGAGCCGGTACGTCGGCCCCGGATTCACGAACTGCCCGGCATAGGCTCTCGGCTTCTCGACCAGCGGGGCCAGTTCCTTCGCGAGCGTCTGGCGGCGGGTCTGCAACCCCGCAAACCGCAGTTGAGCGTCGGCTCCCTCGGCCCGGATCAGTCGGCCTCCCGGAACCGACATGCCATACGGTAGCCGATCCCCACTGGTCGCGACCTTCGTCCAAGTCTGCCCATCCAGCGAGGTCTCAATCGTGTATTGGGTCGCCACGCGGTCGGCATACTGCGGCGGTACCGCCCGGTCGCGGCTCCAGCGGACCTCGCTGATCTCGTGCGGCTCGGGGAACTCCAGCTGGACCCACCCGCGTCCCTTCTCATTCGAGATCCACGATTTGGAGTTGCCGTAGAGGCCATCATTGAGATGCTCCAGCTTGTGAATGTCGCTGTTGGGGTACGTGCCGGAGGCGGTGGCCTTCGTGCCCGTGGTGGCGAGGGCGACGTTCGGGAGGGCGAGGCTCCCGCCGAGCCGCTCCGGCGCTTGATCGCCTGACCGAGGGAGCGGCTCAGCAGGAGCTTCGTCCTCCCGTGTCTCACTTGCGAATACCTCCAACTCATCAATGCACGGCTCGGCATCAGAGGTCGCCAGCACCGTGAACCGCAGATGCTTCGCCATCACCGGAAAGAATCGCTCGGTGTTGAGGTCGCGTGTCACCGGCACGCGCAGGGCTGGTCGGTCCTCGGGCGGAGCAATCGGCGGCACGGTCTGAAACACCGCCACATCGGCGGTCACGTACTTGTCTTCGTCCCCCTGCCGCAGCAAGAGAACACTCTCGGGCAGTAGCTCGACCACGCCCGCGTTCTTCAGCCCGCTCCACAGCGGCTGTTCCGGGATCAGGTCGGACCCGTCGGCGAACCGCTGGTGATTCGCTCGCAAGATTTCGCGCTGGTCGTCCGTCGTCTTCAAGTCGCCATCCCGGTCGAGTAGATACCGCGCATCGGTCGAGTGCGCCACATGCCCGCAACCCCACGAGGTCCAGAACCGATACTTCCCGCTCAGCTTTGGCTTCCACGCAAACGCATCGGTCTGCGGCGGCAGCTTCCAGTACAAGTACCCCGCACTGAGATTCGGCCAGTGCGACCCCACTCCCGGATCGAGCGACGCCCCGCGCTGCATGCCCTTCGCGATGGCCGCAGTCGGTTGCGTCTGGAGATGAATCGTCCGCTCCAGGTCCGTCGGCTTCACGAAGAGTGTCTCCCTCAACGAGGCCAGCGGCTCGAACTCCCGCAGTTGTGAATCGATGGCGGCGATTTGCTCTTTCAACTCGGCGGCCCGCTGCTCGCTGTCGGCGGGGCGACCGACATCGATCTCGCGGTCGCCGTGCATGACTCCTTCGAACACGGCCTTCATCGCGTAGTAGTCGGTCTGCGGGATCGGGTCGAACTTGTGCGAGTGACACCGCGCACAACCGACCGTCAGTCCCAGAAACACCGACCCCGTCGTACTCACCATGTCGTGCAGCTCATCCGCCCGCTGTTGTGCGGTCAGGATCGGGTCGGGACTCTTCACGCGGTCCATCGCCCCGCCGACGAGGAACCCGGTCGCCACCCCGGCCCCGAGTTGGTCGCCCGCGAGTTGCTGCTTCACGAACTGGTCGTACGGCAGATCGCGGTTGAAGGCGTCGATCACATAATCGCGATACCGCCACGCATTGGGGCGGGGCTGGTTGGTTTCGAACCCATCGCTCTCGGCGAACCGCACGGTGTCGAGCCAGAACCGGGCTGCGCGTTCGCCGAATTGTGGCGAGGCGAGATAACGGTCGACGAGTTTTTCGTAGGCCAGCGGGTCGGTGTCGGCCTCGAAGGCGGCGACCTCCTCCGGACTGGGAGGCAGGCCGAGCAGATCGAACGACAGCCGCCGGATCAGGGTCCGCCGGTCGGCGGCCGGGTTCGGAGCGAGGTGCTGTTTTGTGAGCTTCGAGCGAACGAAGGCATCAATGGGGTGAGCGGCCACATCGTGCGGAGTCTCGGTCGACGGAGCGACCGAGCTACGGGGCACCTCGGGCAGCACCAGCGGTTGAAACGACCAGTGCGTACTCTTCGGTCCAATGTCCGCCAGTGAATCCGGCCAGACAGCTCCGGCATCGATCCACTCCTTCAGTGTCTGAATCTCACCCGTCGAAAGTCGCGGCCCCTGCGGCGGCATCTTCAGGTCGGCATCTTCGCGGCTCACGAACTGAAACAGCGGACTCGTGTCGCTCGACTTCGGAAAGATCGCTGGTGCATAGTCATCCCCACCCCGTAACGCCGCCACCCGCTGATCCAGCCGCAGCCCCCCCTCTTGTTTCTGCGAGCCGTGACAACTCAGACAGTGCTGCACCAGGATCGGTCGGACCTCGGTGTTGAAGTCGGCGGCACTGGCCGGCACTGTCCACAACCACAACGCAATTCCCAGGCTGGCTCTCATGATCGCGGCCTTCTTCGAAATCGATTCCCGAGGGAGTGGTCAGGTCGTTCTGTGTCTGCGTCGAATCCAAGAGTGCCCCCTTTCACACCTCGGACCGAATGGGAACCACCCGCCCCGTGCGCGACGACTCCAACCCGGCCAGCATGATCTCCGTCACATGCCGCGCATGTCGGGCGTTCGAGAACGGCGGCTGTTTGCGCTCGCGGATGCAGTCGATCCAGTGCTGGTGCGAGTTGATGCTCGGGAACTGCGAGCAGTCGACGCTCTCCTGAATCAGGGCACCGTCCTCGTCGACCAGGGTACTCGGGCGGTACTTCATCAAATCACCCGTCAGCGGCGGATTGACCAGCTTGGCCTTCGTCCCGTGGACCTCGAAGCCATACGTCCGCGCCCCGTCGCACCAGCCGGTCTCGGCCACTCCCAGCGTCCCGCCCGCGAACTCCAGGATCATGGCTGCGGTGTCTTCGAGGGTGGTCGGCTTGTCGACGGTGGTGCAGCGTCCGGTCACGGAACGGGCGGTCCCCATCAGCGTGACGAGGTGCGAAATGGCATACACCCCCATGTCGAACAGCGCCCCGACATCGGCCCGCTGCGCGTCGAAGAACCACAGGTCGTCTTCGGTCTCCTCTTCCAGGATCTGCTGAATCGTGGCGTAGTACACCTCGGGTCCGCCGTGACTGAACCGGCAATGAGCGGTCGAAATCTTCCCCAGCTCGCCGCGAGCTATGCACTCTCTCGCCGCCAGTAGCGCGGGCCGCGCGACATATGGCAGACACAACACCGTGCGATCGGTCTTCGAGGCCGCCTGCACGAACTGCTCGGCCTCCTCCAGCGAGGTACTCAGCGGCTTCTGCATGTGGACATGCTTCCCCGCCGCGAGCGCCAGCAACCCGTACTTCACATGCAGCGGGTGCGGCAAGGCGATCACCACCGCATCAATCTGCGGGTCAGCGATCACCTCCTCATAGGAGTGCGTACTGCGCGGCACTTTGAACTTCCGGCACAGCGTGTCGAGCCGACTCTGCCGCCGCCCGGCGAGGACCGCGACCTCGACGCCGGCAACCGCGCACAACTCCGGCAAATGCAGCTTGGCTGCGATGCCGCCCGCTCCGATGATGCCGACACGAATGGTCATGGATGTTGCTCCCAGTAGTGATGTGAACTGCCATGGCGCATGAGTGTAACAGGCACCGCACTCCGGCTCATGTAGCTGCGTTCGCCAGAACGCGGGCAGCCCGCACTCTGGCGAGTGCAGCTACGTCTGGGCTGATTGACCCACACCCGCTGCCTCACTCCGCCGAGGCATCGTCCCACGGCGTCAGCGTGGTCACCAGTACCTCGACGATCCGGTAGTGGGCCTTTCCGATCGGGGCACCGCCGTTGTGGAACAGGAGGCCGCCGCGATGGTAGCCCGTCAGCGGGCGGTGCGTGTGGCCGAAGCAGACCTGCCGGACCCCCTCGTCCGGTCCGTGGCCGATCTCGCGGAGGTACTTGAGCAACCGGTCCGCCACGATCGAGGGGGGATAGACCGCGTGCGGGATCAGACGGTGCAAATGCGCCCGGACGAGCAGTCCATACAGCCCGTGCGCCCACCGCTGGCGGGGGGCATGAGAGAACTGGTCCCGCCGGTCCTGCAATCGCTCGTGACTCATCTGCCGGTCGGCGGCATCTCCGTGCAGGAACACCGTGTCCCCCAGTCGCAGGTAGAACCTGTCCCAGAAGAAGTTCGCATACCGCGCCGCCAACTCCGGCAACTGAGCCACCAGCGCCGGCAGGTCATCATGGTTCCCCAAAACAAAGTGGAACTGACACTCCGGCACCGCTTCAATGAGACGACAGAGCCACTCGACAGCTGCAACCAGACTGGCCTCATGGGATGCGTGCGCGGACCACTTGAAGTCGAAGATGTCCCCGCCCAATACACACACCCGCGAGCGCCTCGCCGCCGCGACGATCTCCTCATCGATCAGATGTCCCCGCGTCCGGCGGGAGAACAGATGCAGATCGGAGACGAAGCAGACGGGAACGTGTTGTAGGAACGGTTCGGTCACCGGTCTCCTCCGGGGGGCGGGCCAGGCGGATCACCGGGACGCGGGCCGCCCGGCGGAGGGCCATTCACCCGCAAATCCAGATCGTGATACAGCCCTCTCCAGGCCCCCTTCAGCTTGGAATCGAACGTGACGCGATCGGATCCCAGGATGCTCTTGGCCGTCGAAGGCTCTCCCTTCGCGGCGGCCAGATAGGCTTTGGCCAACCGCGCCTCGGTGTAGTAGTGTTCGCCTTTGCTCCGCAAGCCTTCCAAGACCTCGATCTGCTGCCGCGCCTCCTGCTCGCGCTGCGTGTCCTTCAGATAGAACAAGAGCAGTTGTTCTTCCGCGCGTTGGACCCACAGCTCATCGGCGATGCTGTTCCGGTAGTATTTGCCGACCGACTTCCAGGCATCCTCATTGTTGACGAGGAACATGGCTTGCATGAACTGCGACTCGGCGGTTGGCAGTTGCTTGATATTGTCGGGAGCCGCGGACGCCGGACCGATGCGGGTCCGCATGAGCCAGCCCACCCCGGCACTGGCACTCCCGGTCAGCAGCACCAGCAGCGCCAGCGTCAGCCAGGGTCGCTGACCATACAGTCGTTGCGCCGGGGGATCGTTGTTGTCGCTGACCATGGGGGCAATCGTCACCTCGGCGATCGTGCCGCTCTTCTGGGCCTTGGACATCAAGCGGATGTCTTCCAGCACCTCCGTGAACGATTGATAGCGGTCCTCTGAATTCTTGCGCAGCAGCTTGTGGACCAGATCGCACAGGGGCTTGGGCAGGTCGCTGCGTCGTTCGAGCAGCGCGGGCGGCGGGTTGTTGAGGTGCTGCACCGCCACCGCCATCGCCGAGTCTCCCTTGAAGGGCGGCTGACCGCAGAGCATGTGATACGCCGTGACCCCGAACGAATACAGGTCCGACCGCTGATCGAGCTTCTCGGCGCGGATCTGCTCGGGACTCATATACAGTGGAGTCCCCATCGTCGTGTCGGCCTGGGTGAGCTTGAGCTTCTCGCCCCCCTGGTCGATCTGGGCGAGTCCAAAGTCGGCCACCTTCACCACGCCCTTCTCGGTGAGCATGATGTTCTCGGGCTTGATGTCGCGATGCACGATCCCCTTGGCGGCGGCGGCTTCGAGGGCGGCCGCCGTCTGCCGCATGATCTGCAGCGCCGCGGTCACGGCGATGCGCTTGCCTTGCGCGGTCAGCTTCTGCAGGTAGTCGCGAAGGGTCTGGCCTTCGACGAACTCCTGCACGATGTAGTGCTGATTGTTGAAGGTGCCGGTGGAGTAGACCTGCACGATGTTGGCGTGCGTCAGACCGGCGGCGGCATCGGCCTCGCGCTCGAACCGTTTGACGTAGAGCTGGTCGTCCATCAGCTCGGGGTGCATGAACTTGAGGGCCACGTTCCGCTTCGGTTTGGATTGTTCGGCCAGCCAGACTTCGGCCATGCCTCCCTTGCCGAGTCGACGGAGAAGTTTGAACTCGCCGAACATCTGTCCGACGCGCGAGAGCGAATCATCATGCGTCGCAGCGCCCGAGCGCTGCGCTCCCGTGGGCTGCACGAAGGTCTTGTCGGAAGCGTGTTCGCGGGGATCAGTCATGCCTTGGTCCTTCTTCAACACCGCGCCGACTCGGCACCCCGCAGGAGCGTTCTCCTGCGGGCCTCGCGCGTCACCAGCACAAGTCCTGATGTGCGAGATGCGATGCACTCACTGTACCCCACTTGCGATAAAACAGCCAGTTTCACTGAGTCATCACGCAGCGGTCGTCTCTCACACCGCACTCGTTCGTGTGATGGGCCGACCGATTGTGAACCCACATCAGCACTCACGACACACCGCATGTCGCGGCATGTCTAGCCATCGTGAGCGCTGTTCAGCGAGATCGATTTCGTCGATCACGATGAGGCACTCTGTCGGTCACGACTCGTCATGGATGAGCGACCATCACCGCTTCGAAGGAGTCTTCAAATCGCACCTCAGCGAGTGACGATGAGAGTGATCGTGACGGTCCGCGCGATTTGCAGTTTTGTCCCACATCGAGAGATTGTGCGGAAAGTGTCAAGAATAGGGTTGCATGCTTTCACAGTTTTCATACCATTTGCCGCATGTGATGTTTGAACACGAGAGTTGGTGGTCGGTGGAAGGACCAATCACCATCAATCGGGTTCAAGCGGACTGGTCATGGTAGACCAGTTCAACCCATCCGTGTCGTCCTTGTCGATCACAAGCTCCCGGTAGCCGCGGCAGGACAACACACAGTTCTCTTGGAAGGACGAGACTCATGGCTAAGAAGGCAGCAGCGAAGAAGGCCGCAGCACCTGCGAAGAAGTCGGCTGCGAAGAAGGCTGCGAAGAAGAAGTAATTCTGATTCGCAAGATTGAATGCGAACGGGTGGCTGGGTTCTCTCAGCCATCCGTTTTCTTTTTGGCAGAGGGGCTATTGGAGGATGGCTGATGGCTGATGGCGGATGGCCAGAGGGGAGACCCCTCCCGACTCCCGACTCCCGACTCCCGCCCATACATCCCTTATAAAACGATCTCTTGCCCAACTGGTCGAGCCGAACCAAATGGCTCCCGTGGCATCCCCTTCAGTCGCTTCTCGGAAAACCGACTCACGATCCGCAGCCGTCGCACCCTCTTCCCGGCAGCGTGCTACTCTTGGCTTGAACTCCGATTGAACAGTGCAGCGCTGGCCTGCCACTCAACGTGAGTCAGCCCACCGACACCACGAATCGACCGGAAGGAGGGAGACATGGGTTTCCTCAAGCGACTGACGAAGGACGCCTTCCGCGATGGATCGCCCGCCAAATCTCGCAGTACCTTCGACACCGCGAGTACCAGGCAACTCGAAGAGCATCTGCGGATCGCCCGCTACGGCAGCTTCCTGCTGACCGATGCCGTCCGCCCGTCGATGGACCTGCATGTTGTGCCGAGCGCCGGTTGGCGTCGCGACACGTACCGCGATCCCGAAACCGGCACGAAGATTCCCGTCATCATGGCCGCCCAGACCAAGGAGCGGCTGTTCGATCTGTTCATCGATCTCCTCGAGCCGCTGGGGGATGAAGTCAACGTGGTCCTGGAGACCAGCCACGAGGACCAGACTGACGGCCACCTCGACATCTACCGCGAGTCGATCGACCTCCCGATCCTCAAGAGCACCCTCTACGACTTCGAAGACCTGCTCACCAACGATGGCTGTACCGGCATCGCAGTCATGCACGCGCGGTTCCCGATGGAGATCCAGTTCGATGAGCACAAGCTGCTCATCATGTACGGGCACGATCTGGATCAGTTCGAGCAGATTCTGGAAGACCGCCTGCCGCTGAGCGACACGATCCGCTTCATCACGGAAGCCGAACACGTGCATTCGACTTCCGAAGAGTACGCCCGGCAACTCGACGAGTTGCGGATGCGTCTGAGTTGCGACGACGACTGAACGATCGAGAGTGTCGTCTTTCGCTCCGCGAAAGTACGCCCTTTCGCGGAGCGAAAGGCGACAGTCCTCCACGTCCGAGTTTCCCGGTCCATCGCGAGACCGGCCCGATGTCCCTCCCTTCGTGAATCCGTGACACCTCCACGGAGGCCCCTTGATGAGACCGTACTCCCGCCTGCTCGCGGGTCTGCTGATCGCCCTGGTCCTGGTCGGACACGCTGCTCTCGTCCATGCTCAACGCCCTGCCGCGCCGCGCCCGACGATGCGCCCCGCCCCGCGCGATCCACGCCCACTGCTGCCCCAGAAGCCACAGCTCCCCGAACTGCAGGTCGACCTCGGCCAGCCCGCGCCGTTCCCCTGGCAGACTCCCGTGGCCGCGCCGCCTGCGATCCAGACGCCTGTCCCCCAAGAGGTCGCTCGCCAGACACCGGCACCCTCACCCGTCGCACCCGCGACAACGCCGATCGTACTCGGTCCCGTAAACTGGAGGCGAGATTTCGAAAGCGCCAAACGCCGCCCGATCGAAACGGCCGTCTTCGGCAAAGGCCCCCAACGCATCGCCGTCCTCAGCAGCCTTACCGGGAACTCCGAGGTCACTGTGGCCCTCGTTGAGAAGCTGGCCAGCATGTTTTCCCGCGATGAGTTGATGCCCGTCCAATGGTCCGTGCTGGTCGTGCGCACTCCCAACCCCGATGGTCTGGCCGATCGCACCCTGACCAATTCACGCGGTGTCGATCTCAACCGCAACTTCCCCAACACTCACTTCACAGCCAGCCCACGGCGAGAAACCGGCGAGAAGCCCGGCAGCGAGCCGGAAACTCGGGCAGTCATTCAACTCCTCAATCAGTTCAATCCGGAACTCGTGGTCCATGTCATCGAATCGCGCAGCCAACGCGGCACGGTCCGCAGCGATGATCATGTCCCGCGCGAGCTGCTGCCGCAGTTTGATTCGGCACCGTTCGATCGGGTCTACAAATCCGGATCTCTCACCGGATATGTTCACGAAACGATGAAACGCAGCGTCGTCGAAGTCGAAATCCCCACCGAGTTCACTGCGACCGCCGATGAGGACGCACTACTCCAACTGCTGGTCACCACGCTGGACCAATCCGTGCGGAGCCTGCGGTCCCAACTGGCTGCTCGAAATACTCTGGCGAAGCAGGTTCCCTCGACCACATTGGAGGCGAGCCAGGTCCGCCCCGATGGCCTGCGCGGGAACGTGGAGTTCCTGCCCCCCCCGCCGGGCGCTGGGCCCGAGACTCCGAGGAAGCGGTTTATCGAGTTGCCCCCGCCTCCAGGGAATTGAGTGGTGGGAGTCCAGCCTTCAGGCTGCTCCGGTGCAGGCGACACAGCGGAAGCAGTATATGTATCCGAAAAATCGGTGGAGTCTCTACTCGCCATCGGGCGTGTTCTGAGCCGCGAAGCGGTGACAGCAGATAGCCGTGGGTGAAACCCACGGAATTCGAAACCCTGAGCCGCCCCAGCCGCGAAGCGGCGACAGTATGATCGGTGTGCCGTCGCTGGGCGTCAGCTACCGTTTCGGTGAAGGGGGAGGCTCGCTGTCGCCGCTTCGCGGCTGGAGATCATGCGGGAACAGGGTCCGTGGGCTGCGCCCACGGCTATCTGCTGTCACCGCTTCGCGGTTGAAGACAAGCCTCACGATCCGAGTCGACTGGTGTGACCAGATTTCACAGACTTTTCCGATACACACACGGCAAGTGCACCCGGGCGACTGGACAATTGACTCGCTGTCATGGCGTCGGGAAGATCGAGGGATGTTGTCCCGAGCGATTCTGCTGTTCGCATCTCAATTATCCCGCGAGTCCCGGCGGATTGACTCGACGGTGATCCGCGTGTTGTATGCGGGATTTGCGCTGTCGATCCTGTACACCGTGTCCAACCTTCCTGTTGGTGGGGCACGTTATATTCCTGCCGGGCGCGCCCTCTTGAGTGCGATGACGGTCGTCCATGCCGCAATGGCGGTGCTGCTGGCGGTTCGGCTGGCGGGCGATGTGGCGGGAGATCGGGCTTCCGGGCTGGTGGGGCTGTTGTATCTGTCGGGGATTGATTCGCAGTCGGTGGTGCTGGCCCGGCTGCTGCAAGTGGTCACGGCGTTCCTCAGCGTGTGGGTCGTGCGGGTGCCGCTGCTGGTTCTGGCGTACCATCTGGGCGGGACATCGCTGTATCAGATTTTGCAGGTCGAGGTTTTACTGTTGGGGCTGTTCGGCATGACGGTGAGTACAGGGTTGCTCCTGGCACATTACTCGCCGGATCGGGCCATGTCGCGGATGGTGTTTCTGTTGCCGCCGCTGCTCGACTTCGGGTTGACGATTCCCGTGTTGCTGGTGCAGATTCTGCATTACCTCACCACGGTCAATGTGCCGCTGTCGGTGGAGTATGGCATCGACAGACTGGGGTCTCTGCGAGCGACATCCAGTCTGTTCCACTCACTGCGGACGCCCTATCCATCGTCGGTCTATCTCTGCCCTCTGGTACTGCAATGCGGGATCGCGGCCCTGAGCCTGTGGGCCTGGCGGCGGGTCTACTTCACCTGCCTGGACGAAGCCGCAATGCCTCCCACTCCGGAGAACGCCCCGCTGCCGCTGCGCCCCTCGCAGTCGCAGTCCCGTCCGAGCCGACCGGTGTGGGACGACGGGCTGGCGTGGCAGGCGTACTTCATACACACCAACGGAACACACAATGTTCTCTTCCGCTCAATCGGGATCGGGGGCTGCCTGCTGGGGGTGATCGCACTGGTCTCGATGAAAGAACCCAACTATCGCGAGTGGGGGATGGCGCTCCTCATCATTCCGACGGGGCTGATGATGCTGATCGGACGCGGCAATGTCAGTTCCTGTCTGCAAAAGGAGATCAAGGACCAGACCCTGCCCTCGCTCTTGATGACCCCGCACACTCCGCTGGAAATCTGTGACGGGTGGGGACGCGGGGCGTGGAAGTTGATGCAGCCGGATCTGGTCTTGTATGCGGCGTGCCTGGTGGGCTGCCTGATTTACGACCCGATGGTATTGGCTCCGATCGTCTGCGGCGGAGCGATCTTGATAATGGCCAGCGGGCCGTTCTTCGTGCTGTCGCCGCTGGTGCGGTTTTCGTTTTCGGGGATACTGACGGGGCTGGGGATTATTGCGGCTACGTTGTTGATGCTCGCCATCGCCGGAATCACAATGGCGGAAGAACTCCCGTGGCTGGGTACGTTGATTCTGCTCCCGCTGGCGTGGGGCTGGAATTGGCTCTGTCGACGCATGATCCCGCGCTGGTTTTCCAAGAAACAAGAGGAACTGGTATGACCCCGGAACGTTTTATGCCGGAACTGAGAACTCCGCAGCGCCTCGACCGGGGGTTGGTGATCGTCCTCCCCGGAGTCGAAGGGTTCAGCTACCTCAATCGCAGCATCGCGCACGGGTTGGCTCGGGGAGGCGTGACCCACGCCATTGAAATCTACGACTGGACCTATGGACGGTGCTGGCAGTTGTGGAGCTTGCGGTCTCGGCGTCGGCATACGGAGCAGGCGACGCTGCTGGCTGCGAAGATTGCCGCCTACCAGACCGAGTATCCGGGCCGACCGTTGCATCTGGTCGGGCACTCCGGCGGCGGGGCCATGATCGCCTATACGCTGGAGGCGCTGGAGCCGGGACGCAAGATCACCGGCGGGATCATGCTGGTCCCAGCTCTGTCACCGGGGTATTCGCTGAAGCTCGCGGTCGCGCGGACAGAACGCGGGATTTGGAACTTCTGCTCGCACGGGGATGTGCTGTTTCTGGGAGTGGCCACGCTGTTGTTCGGCACGACCGATGGGCGGCACGGCGTTTCAGCGGGGAATCTGGGTTTCGCTTCGCGGGTCGTGCAGGACGCAGTTCATTCGGAGACTGCGGTCTTGCGCAATGTCGGGTATCACTGGAACATGCTCTCGACCGGACACTGGGGCGGGCACCTGTCGATCTCATCGAGTCGGTTTATTGCGCGCGATGTCGCTCCGTTAATCCGGGAGCCTCAGTGTTGAATGTGGAACAAGCCCTGATGTGGCAACCCATTGGTATCGACACAACTCTTCTTCGCCCCGAAGGGGCAGCCACAGATCAGCCTGGGGCACAGCGCAGCGCCGCCCCAGGACACGATCCGAGGAAGTGCATCTCAGCCCTGAAAGGGCGAAACAAAACCGTCGCATGAGATAGTGTCGCCCTTTCAGGGCTTCGAACACCGCGTCAACAGTTGACCCAGGGCGGCGCTGCACGGCTAGCGCCGTTTCGCTCTGCCCTGGGCTGGTTTGTACCTGCCCCTTCGGGGCGTCGGAGGACTTGGTTTTCGAGTGGTGTAGAATGCCCATGGGTTGCAACCCATGGGCTTTCTTGACTGTGAGACTCTCATGTCGCACACGGCGGGTCGTTGTTCTCGGGACGGCCTTCGGTGTAGTACCAGTTGTGGATCGGCTTCAGAATCGCCTGCACATCGGCGAGGAGTTGCGAGTCGAGCGGTTTCTGCACCCACTCGGCCCATTGGCGGATGCGGGCTGGGTTCGCACTGCCGGTAACGCAGGTGCTGATCTCTGGATTGGCCACCGAGAACTGCAACGCCAACTGGGCGATGTCGACCCCCTGCTTGTTGCAAAAGTCGGCAGCCTTCTTCGCAGTCTCACGCACGAACGGAGTCGCCTTATGCCACGGCGGCAGCGGGTCATTGGTGAGCAGCCGGGCCGAGAACGGGGCGGCGTTCATGATGCCGACCCCCTTCTCCTTCAGGTACGGAATCAGGTCGCCGAACATCGTGTTCTGAAGCGTGTAGTGGTTATACGACAGCACCACATCCAACGGAGCTCGGTCGAGGACGTACTTGAACATCTTCATCGGGTAGCCGCTGACACCGATAAACTTCACCTTGCCCAGCCTCTGTTGCTCGCGGAGGGCGGGCAGCGTCTCCTCGACGATCTGCGACATCTCGACGAACTCCAGGTCGTGGCAGAGCATGATGTCGAGGTACTCGACGCCGAGCCGCTCCAGGCTGATGTCGACGCTCTCGACAACTCGTCGGGCCGAGAAGTCAAAGTGCTTCCCGCTGTACCGCCCCAGCTTGGTGCCGAGGATGTAGCTTTCTCGCGGGATGCCGCGCAGAGCGACGCCGAGCAACACCTCCGACATCCCGCGACCATAGAACGGCGAGGTGTCGATGAAGTTCAGCCCGCATTCGATCGCCGTCGGCACGCTCTTGAGGGCCTCGCCAATGTCGACCTGCCGGAACTCCTGTCCCAACGAAGAAGCTCCAAACGAAAGAACTGGCAGTTCCAGTCCCGTGCGACCGAGAGGGCGTTTCAACATGGTGCGTTCTCGCAGTGAGGCAGAGTGAGTGGGGCGAACGTAGATTGAAGGATCGATGCCCGCACGACAAGCGAGGCTGGGGAGGTATCGGTACGTGATACAAACCTGCGACTCGCGCTACACCCTCAACGACACCGAAGACTGTCGCAACGTCCAGAGGGTCGCCTTCTAGATGGACGTAATGGAGATGACACGGACAAGACTGGATGTGTTTGCATCAGCAGAGTAGACACAATATTCACCACGGAGGCACGAAGTGAGAGTTACTCCACGGTCTTCGCCAGAGGTCGAGGAAGAGTCGACAGGATGAACAGGATAGACAGGATGCCGACACGCTATGCCGAAGGCGAATGTCATCCTGTGAATCCTGTCCATCCTGTCAAAACAACCGATTGGTGAGGCTCGCATCCCCTCTCGAATGTCTGGATTTCTCCGTGTCTCCGTGGTGATTTCTCCCGCTGCCGACTTTTGTGTTGCACACACAAGACTGGATCGGAATGGCGTCTCCTGCGGTGGCAGTCTTCTCAGTGTGGTATGATCCGGCGCTTGTGATGGCGATCATGACCGTCGATGGTTGGAAAGGGCTGACTATGGGGACTGATACGTTAGACCCACAACAACATCGACTGACGGGCCACCGCCGGTTCTGGGTGATCTCCGCTGTGGCCCTCTTTCTGCTGACGATGATTGTCATCGGGACGCTGTTCGTGCGAGGTCGAAACCGGTGGGCCATCATGCGAGGGCTGCCGCAGAACTGTTTGATCCAGTCTGATCCAGTCTTTCCCGCACGAGTGAGAAGTTGGATCGGGGAAGCCAACTGCCGTAGGCTGTTCGATCGTCCGGTCAAAGTGTTATTTCGGTACGATGACTGGAAGCTGATCGTTCTGCCCGACCTCAGCGGTATCGAGCAATTCGACACGCTGCGTGAGATGGAAATCCGAACTGCCTGCATTCCCAAATCGCAGCTCGATCGGCTTCCTGCCCCGCCCTCTGTCCTCAAGCTGCGCATTTCGAACTATCTGACGATGTGTTCGGATACTTGCAACGTGGAGGCCGCTGATACGAAACCGTGGAAACCCGAATTCGCGTGGGATGGAAAGGACATGGCGTTTCTGAGCCGCTTCCACACCCTGCGGGAACTGGAACTACGGTCCTTGTGGTTGAGAACGGGTGTCTTGGATGTCGTCGGTGACTTGACCCAGTTGGAAGTGTTGTCGCTCAAACAAAGCGACTTTCCCAGCGCCGAACTGCCGAGTCTCGGTCGACTCCGGAAACTGCGGGTGCTGACGTTCTGGAACACACCGAAGTCGATGCGAAGTCTGGAGTGGCTGAGAGACATGGAATCGCTGGAGGAACTGACACTCGTGGGTTGCCGTAACATCGACGCCAAGATGCTTGAACCGCTGGCCCAGCTTCCGCGATTGCACACCCTGCGATTGGATGGTGGGAGTTTGACCAGCGATGCCGCCCCAGCCTTGGGGACGTTTCATCAATTGCGGGTTCTCACATTGAGTGGAGTCGACCTGAGAGGCCAGAAGCTCCAGCACCTCTCCAGTCTGGAGCATCTGGAATGGCTCGACATCAATTACGATCACTTACATTCTGTGGAGACCCTGCAATCGTTGCTGACATCTTTGCGTCCAGAGTGCATCGTCTACGTGAATCATTATGAACATCGAAGATACAGTTCGTTGCTACCTCCCGATGTTCTCTCGAGGCTCAGCAATGAGCCTCGCAAAGAGCTTGAGTTCCCTGTCGATTATTAAGCAGCTTCTTGCCCGATCTCAGGCTTCATTCTTCGCAATACCGATTGCTGATGGGTTGCCGGAGACGATATGCTGCTTTCGTGGGGTGCGTGCTTTACGCTCACGCGTGGAAGCTGCGGTGTTCGGAGTTCGCTGCCCCCGAGAGTCTCGGCCCTGCGAGACGAAACGAGGTTGCCATGTGGAATCAGTTCGCTGCGAATCTTTCTCGACGGGCATTTCTGAAGTTCGGTGCCATCGGGGTCGGCGGACTGACGCTGGCCGGGCGTGTAATCGGCGCGGTGCCCTCCGTCGCGGGCAAATCGGTCATCATGATCTATTTCCCGGGCGGGCCGAGCCACATCGACATGTTCGATATGAAGCCCCAGGCCCCCACCGAAATTCGCGGTGAGTTTCATGCCATTCGGTCGAATGTGCCGGGCCTGGAGATGTGCGAACTGCTCCCCCAGCTGAGCCAGCAGGCCGACAAGTTCTCGATCGTGCGCGGCTTTCTGATGCCGGGCGGTCACGACGCCAAAGAGGTGACGACCGGGTTTCGGTCGCAGAATAATCGGCCCGCACTGGGGTCGATTCTGAGTCGCCTGAGCGGGAATGTCCCACAGCAGTTGCCACCGTATATCACGCTGATCGAAGAATCCAATCTCCCGTTCGGGCAAGACCCCGCCTACCTGGGTGCCGCTCACAAGCCATTCGCCTATCAAGGCCGCGTCTCTGAGAACCTCACGCTGGTGAAGGGGATCGAGCCTGATCGACTCGCGGACCGGTCGTCGTTGCTCAGTCGGTTTGACCTCCTGAAGCGGACTCAAGACTACCGGGGCGAGATGGCAGGGATCGATGCCTTCACAGCCCGGGCGCTGGATATCGTGACCTCCTCGAAGACCCGCGATGCGTTCGATGTCAGCCAGGAACCGCAAACGGTGCGGGAGCGATACGGCACCGATCCCGCCTCGACGCACTTCCTGCGGGCACGTCGGCTGGTGGAGGCCGGGGCGAAGATCGTCACGCTCTGCGGCGGCTGGGTGAGCCAAGGCGAGTCTCCTGCCAACCTCAGCAACTGGGACACGCACGAGGAAAACTTCCCGCGACTGCGCGAACAGTTGCCGGGGATGGATCGTGCGCTGTCGGCGCTGGTGAGTGACCTGCACGAACGCGGCCTATCGAAAGACGTGCTGGTCGTGGCGTGCGGCGAAATGGGTCGGGCCCCGCGAGTTGGCGTGCCCAATCCGGGGAGTAACGCCAGTTCGACCGGTCGCGATCATTGGCCGACTGGATTCTGTTTTCTCTCCGGCGGCGGTTTGAAGATGGGCCAAGTCGTCGGCGAAACCGACCGTCGCGGGGAACGCGCCCTGGGTCGGCCCTACACGGTGCAGAACCTGCTGGCGACAATCTATCACGTTCTCGGTGTCGATCCGGGGACCACATTTATCGACCACCTCGGTCGGCCGCAGAGCCTGCTGGAGGATCACGAGACGATCACGGAGTTGGTCTGATCGCTCAGTGGTTTTAGCAGTTTCATAAAACGTGTAACCACTATTATGGAACACTAATCTCCGCTAATCGACGCTAATCCAGGCCAGGATCAGTGTTGATTAGCGGTGATTAGTGTTCCAGAATGGTCATTCCAGCGACCGGTTCAGTGAACACTGATTCTGAAACCACACGATCAGTAATCCGCAATGTGCCGATTGATCCAGCAGATCGATAGCAGACCCACACTCAACAGCATCAACATCCACAGAGTCGCAGCCCGGCGGAATTCGCATGCCACCGCAGCCGCCACGATCACCGTCAGATAGCCCCAGAAGAATCCGAGAAAGCCTCCGAGCATCGCGAACAGGAACAGCAGTTCCGGTCTCCACGTCAACAGCAGATACGGAATCACCGGGGTGACGAGTCCAACTGCGATGCTCCCGAAGAACGCCAATGCCAAGTCACCGTCCGGGCTTCGTTTCCCCGAGGGCACTTCGTCAGGCGGGGGAGGTTGGTCCATCGCTCATTCCGGTTCCGACGACTCGTGTTCGAGAGCTTCGTCTTCTGCCTGCGGCTCGTCGAGTTTCTCTTCCTCGATCACCCCCTTCGGCTTCATTCCCCCGTGGCGGATCAACTCGCCCAGGCGGGCTTTGTCCGAAATATCCTTGCGGCACCAGGCTCCGTCCCAGCGGATGCACTTCACCGCTTCGTATGCTTTCCGCTTGGCATCGGCGACATCGTCCCCGAGCGCCGTCACGCCCAGCACGCGACCTCCGTGCGTCACCACATCGCTGCCGAGTTGATCCGTGCCCGCATGGAACACTTTCACATCCGGCAACTGAGCCGCAGCGTCGAGACCGCGAATGACCTTCCCGTTGGTGTACTTATACGGATACCCCTCCGCCGCCATCACCACGCACACCGCCGTGCGCGTGTCCCACTCCAGATGGTCGTAGTCCTTGAGCCGCCCCTCAGCTGCGGCCAGCAGCAGTTCAAACAGATCGGACTTGAGCCGCATCAGGACCGGCTGGGTTTCGGGGTCGCCCAGGCGGCAATTGAATTCGAGTGT
>JAYTFV010000696.1:0-3993 GCA_043734065.1 Planctomycetota bacterium | reverse complement strand
GATGGGGACGCGCTGGTCTCCGTCATCGGTCTTGACGACGAGGCTTTCGCTGCTGCGTGACACGTAGGCTTTATGAGCGGTGACGTGCAGCGTGTGGCGCTCCCGATTCGAGGGAAAGAGTCGCGGCGGTGATGAGTTCGGATCGGTGGTCTCGTCTAGCGCATCGGGGACTGGGACATCGAGCGAGAGGAGACGTTCTTCTTCGGGGAGACAGACCGGCGCGAGCGAGCAGCGAATGCAGACTTTCTCGTTGGTGTGGACCGGCGGTCGAGCTGTGGTTTGACGAAGCTCTCTGGCGCGATCGATGGCTCGGCGGAGGTCATCCCGTGCGGACTGGTCGACGGCGATCATGGCCGTGACGTTGTCGGCGTGGTAACGCACGCGGGCTTCGGTCACCGGTTCGGCAAGTTCCTCCTCGATCAGGACGGCATAGGCGATGGCCTGGATGCGGTCACTGGGCCAGGCTTCCACAGCGTCATCCTCGCCCCGGCGACAGCGTCCGCGCTTGTGCTCATACGCCACCCAGGCTCCGTCCCGGCGGCGCACGGCGTCAACCTTGCCGATCAGTCCCCACGCTTCGCTGCCCACCTCAAACGACCGCATCTCGGGCGTTTCGTCGTCCGCTGGGAAGCGTTCGGTGTGGAGGCGTCGACCGGAGTAGATGAGAGTGTTGGGGCATTGAATCCCCTCGACCTCAGTCAGGAAGAACAGGCGTTCGCAATACAGCAGGTCATGGAGAGCGATGACTCGCAGAGGATCGGGCGGCTCAGCCTGTTCAGCCGACAACGTCTCCGGGGTGGCAATCATGATCAGTTCTCCTTGGGTTTGCGGCTCGTCTTCGGTTTCGATGGAAGGGCAGTTGGTGGTGGCGCGACAGTATCGATCGTGACCCACGCGGCCTCCGATGGGGCGTCTGACAAGGCTTCGTCTCCCGGCGCAAACAGTGCGGTTCGCGTGCGAGACAGGTCGGCTCGATCAATTTGAATCGTCATCCGTGTGGCGTGATCGCGAATCCCAGACGAGTCGGAGTTCTGCTGTTCGAACCAGTGAACCGCCACTGGCTCAACGACCACGTCGATTCGATCGAGTAAGAACGCATTGTCGCCCAGATAGGGAATCCCATACCGACCGGCGTTGAACTCGCCCCGCAGGCCCCGAAGAATGCGGTCTTCGAAGTCAGGATCGCCGCGCAAGGCGACGATGGCACGAACGCTGGATAGGAACTCGCGTCGCACGGGAGTGATGTTGTATTTGTTTCCCCGACATGACTCGGCTCGTTCCTTTCCGGATGTCCCCACCGGGTAGTTGTGCAGTTGCTGGTACATCGACTGCACTCGCGGGTACTGGTCTTCCAGGGGCACACTTTGACCACGAGCGGAGCCACACACCTCGACGGTGGGGACTCCGATCGCGATCTGCACAGCTGGTAAGCCAGGACGCATCAGACTGGCCGGAGCCGAACCATCGTGGGCTGCGTCTTCCTCTCGGAGTCGACTTTCAATCCCCGCGATGTTCAGCAGAAGCCCGTAAGCGGCGGAGGGGGTGAGAAAACCCGCAGTCGGTCGATACCAGCCTGCCGTGAAGGTTCGACAGGCTGCGAAGGGGGCCTGGATGTAGAGGCAGATCATTTTGCCTCCTTCGAGAGAGCCTTGTGGGAGACAGTTTCGAGCAAGCGACGGGGATCGCGATCGACGGTGACACCGCGATCGGTCAGCAGCTTGAGCTTGTCGGCGGGCATCTCCTTGATGATGCGACCGCCGATGTAGAACTCGCTTCCGGGGTAGTCAGGCTGAGGGTCATGCAGGATACCGTCGATCACTTCGGGGAAGTCGTACTCTTCGCGTTTCTTCTCCTTCTGGAATCCGTAGGTGCCATACCCGGCAACGAGCGACTCAGTGAGGCGGATGACGATGCTGGCGGGTGCCATTTCGTAATAGCTGCGAGCGTGGTTTCCGGCCACGTCGTTGAGTTCACCGATCGCTTTGAGCAGTGCCCTGGACCACTCCGGCTTCGCGTTGCAATCGTTGAGGTTAAGGGCGAAGGGGTACTGGAAGGGGGTGACAGCGGTCTCGCGGTGGAGGAGAGCGGATGATGTGGAGTTCGAGTACGCGCTCCCGCTTTCCTTCGTGGAAAGTGGTGACTGCGTGAAGATGGCATTGTGTCGGTACGGCTCCAGCCCCTTGGCGAGGTTCATCCGCAACACGGAGTCGCGCTTGAACGTGAAGTCCTCGCGGCCCACTTCCTTCTGAATCTTCTTGCGGTCCGCATTGCTGGCGGCCACGAGATAGCCGAAGAAGAAGTCGTCCACATACTCGTTGGGATTCGGGTAAGCCTCGAACTTCACAGCGAGCTGTTCCTCGTCATGCAGTCGCGAGCGATTGCTGGGGAGTCCGTAGCTGGCGAGGATTTCCCGAAGGGCGTTCCGCATGGCCTCGGGAGAGATGATCGGATAGTCGAATCGACCATCGGTCACCTTCTGGATGACGGTGCGGTTCAGTTCGCTCTCGCCGCGATAGTTGGCAGAGGGAGCGGGGTACGTGAGAACAGTGGCGAACAGGTTCATTGGGATTCCTTGATTCAGGAGTTGGCTGAGAGGGACATCAGGGTGAGGGTTTTCACATCGTCGGTGCGATTCAGCAGAGCATGGCCAATCGCGGTGAACTGGTCCTCGGACAAGAACTGCTTGGCGGAGAACAAGGTCTGCGAGAAATGGCTGACGAAGGCTTGGTCACGTCGGGAACGAAACTCCAGAAAGAGCGATTCGCCGACTGCGCGACGAGCCTCGGCAAACTCTTTGGGCAAAGCGTCCCAGTTGATCTTGTTTCCGTCCTTGAACTTTTCGAGATTGATGCCCGACTTGCGTTGTGCGCGGTCGTTCACATATCCGCGAACAAGACGATGCACGAGCGTCATCAACAACAGGTCGGGATCGGGCGGCGGGTCATCGGGCAGCTTGGGCATGCGATCGATCTCCTGAGAGAGTATCTTCCGCGCATCGGCCCAGAACCACGAGAGCCTGGGTGGCGATTTGTCGGAGTGGACAAAGAATTGGTGTGGCCATTCGGCAAACAGCTTGCCGAACGGTTGAAACCAGGGAACGTCATTGAGCAACGCGAGCATCAGCCCGCGTCGAAACAGAGGGTTTGCATAGGGAGGCTTTTCGCCGGGGCGACCGACGATGAGTTGGTAGTCTTCTAACAACCCTTCTCGCGGCAGGACTCTCCCAGAAGCGAGTGTCTTCGTGTTGTTGCCGATTTTTGCAAGATGCAGAAACTCAATGGAACCGAGCGAGCGGCGCGTGGCTGCTCCACCGGCTTTGTCTTGGGTCAATCGGGCGAGGTGCTCCAGGAATGCCAGAGCGCCTTCAGCAGGAAGATCAATCACAGCCTCCGCTGGGCGAAATCCGCGCAGATCTGCTCGCAGATCAGATAGCAACTTTGGAAATTCGTCGCGGAATTCCGCAAGGTCGAGAATGTCCGGAATAGCCAGAGTGAAACCGACGAACTCTGAATTCCCGTCTGGAGCGACGACCTGCGGCACGAACACAAGCGATGTCAGCGGCCAAAAATGCAACAACAGAGTTTGTTCAACACGACCGTCGAAAGACACACATTCGGCGTTCGTCGCCTGTGCCCCGAGCCAAAGCGATCCAGCCACAGCGGCAGTCTGGAATGTATTCTTTCCTTGAGCCTTCTCCGCCTTTAACAGGTCGTCCCAAGCAGCTGGTCCTTCCTTGCACTGTTGGCCTTTTGCTCGTTGTTCAAACGGTTGACGACTTTGAGGATTCCCGCGTGGAATTGCCCACAGCATGTCGCGCCACAGTTTCAGCCAGACTTCCGGAGCGTTCCGAATATATTGCTTCAGGAACGGTCCAGTGGGTTGAGTCGTCTCATACACGAAGCGTTTGACTTTTTTCGTCTTACCGTCGACCTGCTCTTCGGATTCCTCTTCTCGAAGGAGTGTAGCGCCTTGCCACTTCGACTTGACGCTGAC
>JAYTFV010000695.1:0-7050 GCA_043734065.1 Planctomycetota bacterium | reverse complement strand
TGTAGCCTCTGTGTCGTGAAATGTGTTGTTCGCAAACTCCACACAACATAGCCAGGGGCTGCCACTTACTCCTAATTTGACGGTATTGGGCTGATGCCGCCCGGCTCGCCTATTTCTCATCTGGCGACTGACGGGGCGGCTGAGACCGCTTCTCGTCCGGCACGAGCTTGTCCAGCACCCCGTTGACGAACTGCGACGAGTCTTTCGTCCCGAATGTTTTCGAGAGTTCGACCGCCTCGTTAATGGCCACCCGGTGGGGCACATCAGTAAACAGTAACTCATACACCCCCAACCGCAGCACGTTGCGGTCGGTGATCGCCATCCGCCCCAGCGACCAGTTCTGCGCGACCTCCTCGATCTTCAGATCGAGCGCTGACCGTTGATCGATCGTCCCGGAATAGAGCTTCCAGGCGAACTCGAACATCTCCGGATCGTCGGCGATCCGTTCCCGCATCTGCTCATGCACCACGGTCTTGGGGAGGTCCGCGTTGCAGTCTGCCTGATACAGCATCTGCACCACGAGTTCACGAGCTTTGCTGCGACGCGACATGAAGGAACCAGAAGGGAATCGAACAGGGAATGAATTTGGCGAGCAGCCCGGCTCACCACTTCTGGTCGGTCAGGGCAGCTTCCGCAGCACATCGACCAACTCAATCGCCGCCAGGGCCGCCTCCGCCCCCTTGTTGCCGACCTTGCCACCCGCCCGGTCCAGAGCCTGCTCCATCGTCGGGCAGGTGAGTACCCCGAACATCACCGGCACGCCCGTCCGCTGACCCGCCTGCATCAGCCCCTGAGCCGTGGCATGGTTGATGTATTCATGATGCGTGGTCGAACCTTGAATCACTGCTCCCAGAGCAATCACCGCAGCGTACCTGCCGGAGCTGGCGAGTTTCTCGGCCACCAGCGGCAGTTCGAACGACCCCGGCACCCAGACCGCCGTGATGCCAGACTCCGAAGCCCCATGCCTCCGCAAGGTCGACACCGCCCCCTCCAGCAACCGGGCGGTCACCAGCTCATTGAACCGCGACACGACGATCGCGAACGAGTCGTCGGGCTGCGCCAGCATCTGACCTTCCACTGTCTGAACCATTTCGCCACGAGTCTCCCGGAACCTCCGCTGGCCAATCGGCGACAGCGGAACGCTCCATGATAACGCCCCGGAGATCGACTGGCGAATTGAGACCGAAGATTGTGGATATCGTGTGCGTCGCTGACATCGAACCGCATTGCTTTCTCACCCGGCCCGCCTCCCGATATACTGCCGAAGTCGCAGCCCATGAGTCGTTTGCCGGGCGGCAGTCGTGAAGGAACCCCGAGCCATGAGTGATGCCCCCCCGATTGGTCGAATTCTTGTCGCAGACGACAATCAGCAGAATCGCGAACTCCTGGAAGCCTACCTGGCGGACGATGGTCACGAGATCCTGATGGCGGTCGATGGTCGCGAGGCGCTCGATGTGGCCCGGGCCAAGCATCCGGACCTGATTTTGCTCGACATCATGATGCCGAAGCTCAGTGGGTATGAGGTCTGCTCCCAGCTCAAGAAAGACCCGGCGACCAAGCAGATTCCGATCCTGATGATTACGGCTTTGAAGGAGATGGGGGACATCGAGAAGGCCCTCGCAGCCGGGGCGGACGACTTCCTCACCAAGCCGGTGCATCGGTTGGAATTGCGGACCCGCGTGCGGTCGCAACTGCGGGTGCGGCACCTGACGAGTGAGCGCGATCGCCTGCTGGCGTACCTGCAAGAGGTCGACGCCCCCACGCCGTAACACTCCCCCGTAGGGCCGCGTCGTAGCTGCGTTCGCCAGAACGCGGGCGAATTGGGGTTGGCATTCGGGGATGCCGAGAGATGTCGGCAGTCGACTCCTGGGTTGAAATGCCGGTGCTGGCAGCCCGCGTTCTGGCGAACGCAGCTACGATGAAGTGAGAGGTTCCCGCCGTGGCCGTACCCACCGTTTGGCTACGGCCCCGCAAGGCCGCGCCGTCGATCAATCGTCACCCGTGGGTCTTCGTCGGGTCGGTTGGTCGCATCGATGGGATGCCCGCTCCGGGGGCGATGGTGCGGGTCGTCACGGTCGAGGGAGAGTTCATCGCCTGGGGCCTGTTCAATCCGGAGAGTGCGATCCGTGTGCGGCTTTACTCCTGGAAGGAGGCGGAGCCGCTGACCGCTGAGTTCTTCGCGAGCCGCGTCGCGCGGGCCATCGCCAGTCGGGTGCGGCTCTTTGGCGACGGGCCGGAGATGCGGGCCTGCCGACTGATCTCCAGCGAGGGGGATGGACTCAGCGGGCTGACCGTCGATCGCTACGGCGAGTTTTTGCTCGTGCAGTGGACGAGCCTCGCGCTCTCGCAGCGCGAGGGACTCATCGCCGCTCAGTTACAGGAATTACTCCAGCCTGCCGGAATCTGGCGACGCACCGACACCGGCGTGATGGACAAGGAAGGGCTGCCCCCCAGCGACGGGCTGGTCTGCGGCAGCGAGCCACCGGGCGATCTGTCCGTGGTCGAACATGGCGTGCAGTACCGCGTCGACATTCGCCATGGCCAGAAGACCGGCTTTTATTTTGACCAGCGCGACAACCGGCTGGCCGTGGCCCGGCTCTGTCAGGGGCGGAAGGTTCTGGATGTCTGCTGCTACTCGGGCGGGTTTGCCCTCACGGCTTTGGCTCGCGGAGAGGCGGCCCATATGACCGGCGTGGATGGCTCCGCCAGTGCTCTCGAACTGGCCCAGGGGAATGCCCAGCGGAATGGCCTGGCCGACCGGGCGACGTTCGTGAAGTCGGATGCGTGGACTTTTTTGGAACAGGCCCGGAACCGCGGCGAACGCTTCGATGTCGTGATCCTCGACCCCCCCAAGCTCGCCAAATCTCGTGCCCAGCTCGACGCCGCCCTGCGCGGCTACCACGGACTCAACACGCTGGCCCTGGGCGTCCTCGCACCCGGCGGGCTGCTGGCGACTTGCAGTTGTTCGGGCCTCGTGCAGCGGACCGATTTCGAGATGGTCCTCGCCGACGCGGCCCTCTCGGCCGACCGCCCATTACGGATCATCGACTCGCGCGGGGCTGCCCCCGACCACCCGGTGTCAGTGCATTGTCCGGAGTCGGGGTATTTGAAATGCGTGCTGTGTTTGGGGTAAATTCATTGACCAAGCGTGCAGCGAGCGCGGATGCTTGCTCACGACCCTCAGTTGAAGTCTAATCAGGGGCGGTTGATGTGACCGCGATTCGAACGGGGTATCTGAAGATGGACTTGGCTGTCGAACAACTCGCGGGTTCTCTGCGTCGGACCGGCTTGCTGTCGGAGGTCGACTTTCAGTCCGCCTATGGGGAGTTGTCGGCGTCCGGAGAGGCGGTCACGCCCGATCGGCTGCTCGGCCAACTGGAGGAGCGCGGAGCGCTCACCGAGTTCCAGCGGCAGCGGGTCAGCGAAGGGCGGACTGAGGAACTGGTTCTGGGCAACTACACGATCGTCAGTTGCATCGGCGCTGGAGGCATGGGCGAAGTCTTCAAGGCCGTTCATCGCCGGATGAAACGCCAGGTCGCCATTAAAGTATTGTTGCTCGACAAGGTCCACAGCCGTAAACCGATCGACTTGTTTCAACGTGAAATTGAAACGATGTCGCAATTGAGCCACCCGAATATTGTGGCAGCTTATGACGCGGACGAGTGTGATCGTGGGGCATACCTGGTGATGGAGTTCGTCGGGGGCTCCGACTTGTCGACGGTGGTGAACAAGCGCGGGCTGCTGTCGTTGCGGAAGAGCGTGGACTACATCACGCAAGCGGCGCGGGGCCTACATTATGCACACGCCCAGGGAGTCGTGCATGGCGATATCAAACCCGCCAACATGCTGCTGAGTCAGGACGGCACCGTCAAAATCACCGACCTGGGATTGGCCCGGATCATCAAGACGGAGGCCACGCCGGGGCCAGAAGGGGATCCGTCGGGCACTCAGTCCGCGATTGCCGGAACCGCCGCCTTCATGCCGCCGGAACAGGCGTTTCAGCCGGAGTCCGTCGATCACCGGGCGGACATCTACAGCCTGGGCTGTACACTCTACTATCTGCTGACCGGCCAACCGCTGTTTCATGAGAAGAAGATGTATGCGCTGTTGGTCGCCCATCGGGATCAGCCGCGCCCGAAGCTGAGAGACTTGCGCCCCGATGCCTCGTTCGAATTGGAGGCGATCTATCAGCGGATGGTCGCGCCGTTGCCCGCCGATCGGTTTGGTTCGATGGATGAGGTGGTCGAAGCGCTGGAAGCCTGCGAGCTGCCCGAGGCACACGATCCGGCAGTTCGGCTGGGGGTGGGCGGTGGCAGTGGGGACTCGTCGATGCTGGTGGCGGATGGACGGACGACCTGTCTCTCGGCGAGTTCGCTGGTGATGGCTGGCGTGTCGGTGTTGCTGGTGGAGCAGTCGCGTTTGCAGACCCGCATGATCTCCAGCCAGATGACCGAATTGGGCGTCGAGTCGATCTACACAGCGGCCACGGGCGAAGCGGCCTGGGAGGCCATGCTAAAGGAGAGTCCGCATGTGGTGGTCAGTTCGATGCACCTGCCCGACATGACCGGGGCCGATCTGGTGCGACGGATGCGGGGCCAGAACGCGGTGCGAGACATCCCGTTCGTGTTGATCTCCAGCGAGACGGACTACGAGTTCCTCGAACCGGTGCGGCAGTCGGGCACGGCGGCGATTCTCCCCAAGCCGTTCGACATGCCAGCACTGCGACAAGCCCTCATGGCGGCGGTCGACTTCTCCCCGCATGCGGTCAAGGCCCACAATCTGCGGCTGACCGGACTGCGAATTTTGATTGCGGACGACAGCCGCTCTGCGCGGAGCCATGTTCGCCGCGTCCTGGAAAATCTGGGTGGCGAGAACTTCACCGAGGCTGTGGATGGTCGCCAGGCGATCGGGTTCCTGGAACGAGAACAATTCGATGTGATTGTGACCGACTGGAACATGCCGGAGTGCGACGGGGTGGAGTTGACGCAGCACATTCGTCGCGACCCGCGCCATCGGCACGTCCCCGTGTTGATGATTACCAGCGAAACGGACCCGGCGCTCCTGGATGGAGCAATCCGTGCAGGCGTCAGCGCTATCTGTCCCAAGGTGTTTGATCCGCAAATGGTTACGGGAATCCTGACCTCGCTTCTTGACGCTGGTCGCCCCCGTGGCGTCTGATAGACCTCCACACATGTTGTGAAGTAGCTGCACTCGCCAGAGTGCGGGCACCCGAGTTCTGGCGAACGCAGCGACATCTCGATTGTACGGCGTGCAGGACGCGCGCTGGTGGATGCACTGGGGAGGCTGCCTCGTGTGAAAAGCGATTGAACGGGAGACCGTTCACCCGCAGCGTGGTCTCTTATGTCCCTGCCTCCGGAAATCATCCAGGAATTTCTCGTCGAGACTCACGACAGTCTCGGGCGGGTGGATGTGGAACTCGTGGAGCTGGAGCAAGGTCAGGCGAAAGCCTCGACGCTGGCGAGTGTCTTTCGATCGATGCACTCACTCAAAGGGAGTGCGGGGTTTCTGGGGTTCCAGAAGCTGGAGGCGCTGACCCATGTGGCGGAGAGCTTGCTGAGCCGGCTCCGCGATGGTAAGTTGACTGTGAGTGTCGAGATCGTCTCGGCACTACTCGCGACGGTCGACGCCGTCCGCGAGATACTGCGGGCGATTGAACTCAACGGACAAGACGGCGAGCAGACGTATCCGGAGTTGATCGCGAAGCTCAAGGCCCTGACGACCAACGAACCGCCATCGCCCGCGCCCGGTGAGCCACAGGCCATCCCTCTCCACCAAACCGTGGACTTTGTTCCCACGGATGCGATGCGTCTGGAGACCGCGAACGCTCCCGCGTCGATAGCACAGCCCCAGCGCAAGTCGCCTCGCCCACGCAAACCCAAGCCTGCACTCGCGTCGGATTCGATCGTCATTCCGCACGACTCGGGCAGCCGGATCATGGACTCACCATCCGGTAGTGAGCGGGCCTCGTTTCCGACGATGATCGAGATGGCCGTCTCGCCACCCGGCCCCTCGAAGGCCGTCGACAGCACGATCCGTTTAGGGGTCGAGCGGGTCGATCAGATGATGAATCTCGTCACCGAACTGGTGCTGTCCCGCAACCAGATCATGCAGCACAAGGCCGTGCAAACAGATTCATCGCTCGCGCTCGCAGCTCGCAACCTGAATTTGATCACCTCCGAGCTGCAAGAGTCGGTAATGCGGATGCGGATGCAGCCGATCAACAACGTGTGGGCCACGTTGCCGCGCGTGGTGCGAGACCTGTCGTTGGAGTGCGGCAAGCAGGTGCGGCTGGTGCTGGAGGGGGCCGAGACGGAACTCGACAAGTCGGTGCTGGAGGCGATCAAGGATCCGCTGATGCACCTGGTACGGAACGCCATCGACCACGGCTTCGAAACGCCCGACGTGCGCAAGTCGCGAGGCAAGCCCGCCGAAGGGAGTCTGCGGTTGCGGGCCTTTCATGAGAGCGGACACGTTCACATCGAAATCTCGGACGACGGCGCGGGGATCGACCGCGCACGGGTCAAAGCCAAGGCTCGTGAGAAGAGCCTGATCACGGATGAGCAGGTGGAAAGCCTGACCGATGAAACAGTGCTGTCGCTGATTTTTCTCCCGGGTTTTTCGACGCGCGAGGCCGTCAGCAGCCTCTCCGGACGCGGCGTCGGCATGGATGTCGTGAAGAGCAACGTCGAACGCATCGGCGGTTCGGTCGACATCCTCAGCACCCCCGGCGTCGGCTCGACGTTCAAGCTGCGGATTCCGCTGACGCTGGCAATCATTCACGCGCTGTTGGTGACGTGCGGCGACGAACGCTACGCCGTGCCGCAGACCAGCATGATTGAACTCATTCGCCTCGGCGGCGACCGCGTGAAGTCCGGCATCGAGCGGATTCACGGGGTCCGCGTGCTGCGGTATCGCGGCAAGCTATTGCCGCTGGTATCGCTGACTCAGGTGCTGGGCGGGGCAGAAACGAACGACCGGGAGAGCGAGGGGGAGTCGGTCAATCTGATCGTCCTGCAAGCGGAACAACAG
>JAYTFV010000694.1:0-11339 GCA_043734065.1 Planctomycetota bacterium | reverse complement strand
ATCGGTCTCCACTCTGTAGTCGTCACCGCATTCCGTGCAGGTCACATCCATCGTGGCGTCGTCGGCCCCCGTAATCTCCAGCTGGCCCCGGCACTCGCGGCAGCTGCCATCCTTTAAGTCGACAAGCATCACACGGTCTCCCCTGTGGTCCAATGAGCAATTCGCTCAGGCGAAGCTCTGCCGGATATCGGCAGAGCCTGGAGAGAGTGCCATGAGATGGTGCCAGAGCGCAAACACGATCAGAACAATCGCAACTGCTTACCGTTCTTCACGGGTCCGCCTGCTTGAGGTGCTGGGTTCGAGTCCTCGGTGAATGGCGAAATTGATATTTCAGGCGGCTGAGTTGCAGCCTGCCTCACGGGAGCCGGGTAATCCTCCAGCTTCATCTCCCGAATGAACCCTTGCAGATTGAACCCCGTGCGGTAGACCAGCTTCTTCTCCAATCCCAGTGAATTACCCCAGGTCACGTACCCGTACAAATTTCGAAAGGCGAGGTTCAGGGCGGTAAGCCTCACGCATCTCAAATCGACATCTTGACCGTGGAATTCCCAGTGCGGGTTGATCTCGGCGACGGCGAGGAGCATGCGGCCTGAGCCGCAGGCGGGGTCGCACACGGTTCGCTTCGGGGTTCGCGGGAGGGGCTTTGGCTCAGCTGGTTGGTCAGGCGTAGGTTCCTCGGTATTGGCTGTTTCGGCCAACGGGGACGGACTCAACTCCCGCTCGGTCGCATCGTCTTCGCCCTCAACCGCAGCTTCACCAATCGTGACTCTAGCCATCATGCGGCAGACTGGCTGCGGCGTCAAAAATTGCCCTGCCTCCCCGTACGTAATCGCCCCCTGGAACAGATCGCCGAGAACATCGATCATCTCGCCCTGCGTCTGCTCCATGCTGGCGACCAGCGTGCCGAACGCCCTGGCGATCGAGTCGCAGCCGCGTCGACCGGGCTTGCCGTGTTTGTGCCGCTCGACCACAGCCAGATACTGGTCCTCCATCGTCCCGCCGGACAAAGCTGCGACACTCATGTGAAGGAAATCCTCAAACGCGACACCGCGACTGACCCCGCTGCGTTGCGACGCCTCCTCGATCAGTTCGAAGACCAGCTTGGTTTCGTTGTAGAGAAATTGTTCCTTGGACACGGGGAGCGGGGGGAAGGGAGAGGCGTGATCGCTTCAGAATTGCTCGATCAGAACAGCTGCCCTGGTGGTGGCTTGGATCGGGGTTCATTAGGCGTGATCGTTGCAGCGGCATTCTCGGTAGAATCTCGCAGCTCTGGCTCCGGCCACTCGGTCGCGGTCGTGTCGAGTAACTCACCCGGCCTCACCGCGATGGCGTTTCGCATGGCCCAAGCGATCTCCGCCCGAGCCTCGTCCAACTCATTCCGCATCGCCTGAATCTCACGGGTGAGTCGATCCACCGACTCCGCCAACTGAGATTGCTCAACGTGCTCAGGTTCCGCCGCTGCCGGGGTTGCTCGACTTCGTGGAGGCATGTCCCGCTCACCATGCCACAATTCGAAGCATGGCGCAAGATCCCTCTTGTCCAAAGACAATGCCATTGCGTTGCAGTTTCTCCCTGAGATCCTCCACTGCGAGTCGTTGTCTGGTTAGACTCCACTATCGTTTCGACGAGAGGCTGTCACACAGATCACTTACGAACAGTCTTGAGTGCGGCACACCTGGATGGACACGGGCAACGATGGCGGAACAGCTGGAACTGCATTTCGGACCCTATCGCAACAGTGCGATGTTTTCCGCACACTGGCTGAAGAACCGCTTGCCACTTGAGCCGGAATGGGAACAGCATCGTGACTCTGCTGAAGGGCTCGCGACGAAGCTCTTGGAATTCTGGAGGGTCCAAAAGTCGCGAGTCGAGAAATACGGGAGTGAGCAGACTCTGGAGCATGCATTCATACAACCTGTGATGAATATGCTCGGCTGGAAATTGTCATATCAGACGTATCTGGATGGGCGTAAACCAGACTATGCCCTGTTTCTTTCAGACACCGAATACGAATCTGCCCTCAACACGGATCGCCAATCTCCAGAGTACTGGTCCTTTCCCTCTGTGGTCGCGGATGCCAAAGCTTGGGATGTATCTCTCGACCGGAGAGTCACGAGCACGGGGAGTCAACGGGAGTATCCCCCTCAACAGATTGAGTGGTATTTGGATCGCAGCCGACTCGATTACGGCATTCTGACGAATGGTCGTGTGTGGCGAGTGATTCCGCGACAACTTGAGTCTCATCAAGGCCGGTTCAGCACGTACTTTGAGTTCGACTTGGAGAAGTTCCTCAATGAATGGTCGAAACGCCTGAGAACTGACTTCGCGACTGACGATGCGTTGTACTTCTATCTCTTCTTTGGCCCGAATGGTTATCTGGCCCCTCAATCGCAGAAGCCTTTGATCGCACGTGCAATCGAGGGGAGTTCAGCCTACCGTATCGGGGTTGGAGAAGACTTGCGTCAGCGAGCCTTTGAAGCGGTTCGATTGGCAACGGATGGCTTACTGGCTTTCGCGGGAAATGGCTTAAATTCGAACGAACACCTTGATCTGTGCCGTCGTCAAAGCTTTACCCTCGTCTACCGCTTGCTCTTCATCATGTTCGCCGAGGATAGGGGGCTCTTACCATATACCACGAACAAGGAGTATCGGGACAACCGATCATTGTCGCGTCATCGTGATGATGTCGCCAGAAAACTGGACGATGCCAGAAAACGAGGTAAGTCTGATTTCTCACGTGATTCCTATGACATCCTGGCCGACCTCCGTAGCCTGTTCAATCTCGTGGACGTGGGGAAGAAGTCGTACGGCGTTCACGCCTACAATGGTGGCTTGTTCGACAGCGAGGCAAATCCATTCCTTGAACAAAATCAAATCTCCGATTGGCATCTCTCTCGGATCATCGATCAGCTCGGTCGTGCTGCCGACCCAGAGTTGGCGAAGGGTGGACTGTTCAGGGTCGACTATCGCGACTTAGCGATTCAGCATCTCGGTAGCATCTACGAAGGTCTGCTGGAACTTGAGCCACGAGCAGCAACTGTTCCGATGAAGGTGGTCTCCAAGCGGTCCAAGGATCGCATCGAGGAGCGGACGATCCCCGTTTCGCACCCTGGACTGGACGGATTTCAAGAGACCGGCGAGCGGTACGACATCGGTCAGGTATTTCTGGAGACCAACAAGGGCGAGCGTCGCGCGTCAGGGAGCTACTACACTCCGGACCACATTGTGAATCACATCGTCGAACACACACTCCGACCGCTCTGTGACCGCATAGACGATGAATTGAAAGCCGAGATTTCCTCGACTCAATCCTTGGCTGAAGCCGGAGACAAAATCTCAACTGAGAAGCTCCTGCGATTGCAAGGCGAATATGATGATCGCGTACTGAAACTTCGTGTTCTGGACCCCGCAATGGGATCAGGCCATTTTCTGCTGCGGGCCTGCGGCTATCTCGCCGAACAGATCGCGACGAACCCGCTCACAGCGGATGATGCGTCGGGCGAGTCCTCACTGACGTACTGGAAACGACGTGTCTCGGAGAGCTGTCTATTCGGAGTTGATCTTAACGACATGGCCGTGGAGTTGGCGAAACTTGCTCTCTGGCTTGAGACGATCGCCGTTGACCGCCCGCTGACATTTCTCGACCACCACTTCCGTTGCGGCAATAGTCTGGTGGGAGCCAAGCTCGTCCGGCTGGGGGCGTTGCCTGATGAACAGGGTCTCTTCTCCAAGCCCTTTGTACGTGCCGTGGAGGCCAAGATTCCACAACTGCTCAAACCACTGGCTGAAATCGAACAGCTGCCGTCCCGAGAGACATCGCAAGTCAAAAAGAAAGAAGAGCAACTCAAGAAACTTGAAATTGCCAGAGCGCCATTCCGTGATGTCGCGGACATTTGGTGTTCCGTAGTCGCACTCCCCGAGATGGATCGAGTCCACGGTGAGGACTATCGTCGGCTCATTGATGAGATTAAGGCTCCCGCGAAATTCGCAGAGATACTGGCAGAAGAGGTTTTCCAACGGGGACGAAAGGCTTCAAAGGACAAGTTCGGGTGCTTTCACTGGGAGCTTGAGTTCCCCGAAGCATTCTTTGAAGGCGGCGGTCGGAAATCAAACGCGGGGTTTGACGCAGTGATCGGCAATCCGCCTTATGATGTACTGTCCGAGTTAGAGTCAGGCCGCGATCTTGCGGCATTCCGAGCGTTCATTCAGACCGACACAACTTACACTCCGTCACTGGGCGGTAAGAACAATCTCTACAAGCTGTTCGTGTGCCGCGCTTTGGATCTGCTAGCTGACAGAGGCTACCTGGGATTTATTACCCCGATGGCGATCCTCGGAGACCTGCAAGCGGCGGAATTGCGGAGAGCTCTGATCTCGCAGGGAACGTTCACAATCATTGAGGCATTCCCTCAGAAGGATGATCCAAAGCGACGAATCTTCAAGGAAGCGAAATTGTCCACCGCCGCGTTCATCTATCAGAAGTGTTCAGCCCCACTTGCTGACTCTGGGGTATTCACTTCACGAGTCCATCCAGGGCGTGAAATCGAAGAGGATTCGCCCCAGCTGCAAATGACACGACGAGAGATTCCTCTCTACGATCCCAGCAATTGTACGATGATCAGCTGCTCGCAGACCGATCTCGATCTAGCTGTGCGGATCATGCAGACAGGGCGCATGAAGCGGATGAGTGATTCTGTCACATCGTTTCAAGGAGAGATCAACGAGAAGACAGATGGAGATCGAGACTTTCTCTCAACTGATTCGAATGATGGGCCGCTTGTTCTTCGTGGTTCGAACATTTGCCTATACGCCGCTCGAAATGCGTCTCAAGGAGACAACCTGTTTCTACGGCTAAACGAGATTGTGTCGTCAAAATCCGGTTCAATGAAGCTGCAACACATCAAGGAACGCCGAGTAGGATTTCAGAGGAGTGCCCCTCAAAACAACTTCCGACGGATCATCGCCTGCCAGATTGCTCCGAACAATCCGTGTTTCGACACAGTTAGTTACATACCCGAGTCGCGTTCATTGATTCCCCTGCAATTGCTTGTCGCAATGTTAAACTCCAAGCTCCTCGAGTGGTACTTCCTGCTTGGTAGTACAAACTCGAAAGTGAATGAGTACCAATTTGTCAACTTGCCGTTTCCTTTCTTCGCTGACTCAACATCGATTTCGTCAAAGACGCTGTCATCTTCCGCAGTTATTAGACTTCTCTCCTCACCGGCGGGTTCCGTGGACGCTGCATTCCAACTCATCAAGCCTCTCACGAAGAATGCCCCATTTGATCCTCTTATCGCAGAGATTCTCATTTCATTAGTCGATCGAATCGAATCAATCGAGGCCAAACGTGGTGAGATATCTCGTCGGGCACGCTCAGCGCTCGCCCCCACCGCACAGCGATACCAAGACCTCATTGACCAAATCCTCTTCGCGATGGCCGGACTGAATTCTGATGAATCCGAGGCGTTGGAACAACGCCTCAAAACAATGCTCTAACGGTAGCTGATGATAAGCGACCGTCAGCATCTCATGCAGTTGTTTGTCCTCTGCCAAATCGTCTCGTCATCACTTTTCGAACAACATCCGCTCGCTCTGGGGCAATCCCATGGCTCGTCACCAGCAAAGTCCCCATCGAGAACGGCCCGCTGGGCATGCCGTCGATGAGGAGCCTGGTGTAGGCGGTGTATTTGGGCAGGCCGGTGAGGTTCTCGGGCGTGAGCTGTCCGGGGTGTCTGCTCATCTGCTCCGCAAGCCGCACCGCGTCGTCGGTGCCAACTTGGAAGGCGATGATTGAACCGACGTTTCCGAAGACGGCGTTCGCGGTCTGATCATCCAGCTGGGACAGGTACTGGTGGGCGACGATCAGAGAGAGTCGGTACTTGCGGGCCTCGCTGAGGACGGAGGCGAAGCTGCCGGTGGTGAAGTTTTGGAACTCGTCGACGTAGAGGCTGAAGTCGCGGCGGTCGGCCTCGAGGATGTCGGCGCGGGTCATCGCAGCTTGCTGGATGCTGGTGACGAGCAAGGCTCCGAGCAGTGTCGAGTTATCCTCACCGAGGCGACCCTTGCTGAGATTGACGATCAGGATCTTGCCATCGTCCATGACGCGCCGCAGGTCGATCGACCGACCGGGCTGGCTGACTATTTCACGTATTATAGTGCTGGTTAAAAACGGACGGAGTTTATTCTGGATCGCGGCGACGGCCTCGGTTCGGTAATTGTCGGACCACGACGCGAACTCATGCACCCAGAACGACCGCACGATCGGGTCGCGGATCATCGGGACGGTCCGCTCTCTGAAGGTCTTCTCGCCGAGCAGCTGCATCAGCGACAAGAGATTTCCGCCGCGTTCGACCGTGGCGAAGACGGCGTTGCGGAGCGTGTCTTCCAGCCGTGGCCCCCAGCTGTCGTAGAGCTTTTTGAGGGCACTGACCACGCCGGAGGTGACCTGGTCGATGCGAGTCGGGTCGCGGCAGGCGAGCGGGTTGAAGCTGAGCACGCGGTCGCGGTTGGCCGCGTCGAAGACGATGACGCTGTTGGTCCGGTTGCGCGGGATGATGCTCCCGATGTTCTCTGCGAGGTCGCCGTGCGGGTCGACCAGACACAGCCCGCGTCCGGCTCGCATGTCAGCTGCGATCATGCCCTGCAGCAGCGTGGTCTTCCCCATGCCGGTCTTGCCGACGATATAAAGGTGCCGCCGCCGGTCCTCGAGCCCAAGCGTGACGATCCGCCGGTCATCGCGGAACCGCACCCGCCCGAGGGCCACCGCCCCTTCTTCTTCCGAGTGGAATTTCCGGGGAGCTTCCAGCTCCCGGAACTCCGTCGAGTGCATCCGTTCGGCCTGAGCTGTGGAGGTCGGCGGGTGCCAGAGGGTTGCGAGTTCCTCGTGGGAGAGAAGGAAGGCACTGCGTGCTTTGTGACGGGACTGGCCTCGATGCACGGGACCGGCAACGAACGTCGCGAGCCGTGATCGCGTGAACGCTCCCAATGCCCCAGCCATTTGACGGAGACGCTCGCGGGCTTCGCGTTCGCGACCGGGAGTTGCCTCGACGATCAGTCGAACCCGAGTCTCGAACAGATGGCCGCCGAGTTTGTCAGCTGCGGCTTGCAGGTCTTCTTCCCGTTCATGCACGCGGCTCGTGGATGTTTCCAGAGCGGTGTGATCTGGTTTCGAACTCCAACGGGCACGAATGCCGAAGACCAGCGCAAGCCACCACACGGGACTCCACCAGCCCGACCAAGTGATCCGCCCCGCGAAATGCCGTGCCAGCCAATGATGACGCCGGAAGAAGTCGCGTTCCAGCAGATGCACTGCCCATTGAGCAGAGTGGCAACGCCGATGCGAGGCCGGTGAGACGGTAATCTCAACCCGACATTCCAATTCGCTGTCCGTTCGAATCGCTCGCAAGAGCCCGCTTACCGGATCGGCAAAGTTGTGATTGAGCATGTCTTCGAACTGCGAGTGCCGCAGGATCGGGAAGAGTTCGGGGTGCAAACGGACTTCGGATGTCCAGACATGTCGACTGACATCGGAGTTCCACTCTTCGACCAGCGTCACCGACGCCTCCGGATACCCCGCCACGATCGGCTCAATCGCAGCATCTCGGTCAGCCTCATCGCATCGCACAAACAGCCCGATCTGGCCTTCACGAACGCCATACAACAACGACACCGGTCGCGAAGGTCGAGCCTGATGAATGGCCGCCAGAGCCTTCTCAACATACCTCGGCCCCCGCTCATTATTCGCCGGAGCAGTGATCTGGTACAGCACGCGGTGAGCTTACCACAGCCGGGATCACTCGATTTCGAGAGACGCCTTCAGACACTCTTCGACTTTGTGCATGACATCCTCCGGCAACGAGCCAATGACTCGGATGATGCCGGTCTGGCGGACGGTGTAGATGTTTTCGCAGGCGACTGCTGAGTCATTCACCAGTCCCGATTGACGACCGGCAGGCGTGGTCACCTCGATCAGCAATTGAGTCGGCTCTTTCCGAGCCAACTGCGTCCGGGAAGTGATCTGCACAATCAGCGTACTCTCCAGACGACGATTGTTGATGTCGCACTGCACGACCAACGCGGGGCGGATTTTCGAACCTTGCCCTTCAGAGAAGGGATAGTTCACCAGCACCACATCGCCGCGTTGACTCTTCATGGTCGGGGCTTGTGAGCATCGTAGTTGTCGTAAACATCCATCGCGGGGTCATCCCATCCAGCTGCTCCCGCAGCTGCGGATTGAGCCGCGTACGTATCGCGAACGTCAAACGGCTCATCATCGAGCAATGCTTTGAACCGCTCGAAAATATCGCCAGCCAACAACACATAGACCTTGTGTGTGACCGGATCTATCACCGGCATCGGCTTATCGCCATGTTGTTGCAAGTCGTCCCGTTGCTGGGATGTGAGTAGTGTGGCCATGCTCGCATTCTACCACTATTCGCCGTGGGGGTCGAGATGATTCTTACGAATATGAGGTGCCGACTCGCTCCTCAAAAACCGCCTCGTCTGATGTGCGTGGATCTCGCGAGGCGGGCTGGGCGTTTCATGACCGCAGACTCTGGTCCTCGATCCATGGGGGTGGAGGGAGGGGCAGCGGCTTGATACCCGTGCCGAGCACTGCGGGCGAACGAAACAGCGAGAGGAGATTATCAGAGTCCTTGCGGAACGGCGATTGGCGGTGTGAGGCGAACCGGCTCACGGTGGAACTTCGATGACGGCTGCGGATTAACGAGAGCCTGCCAGTTGCCATCATGGTCGTTGAGTATCGGGGCGGTCGATGCGTGAGGTTCATTGAGGTACTCACCCTGCGTCGTGGCATACACGAGTCGGCGGTCTGGGTTCCTTGCCAGGTCGTGAGCGAGCCAGAGAATGTGATTCGCTCGACCCGCTCCGGTGGTCAGGAACACCACGCGGAAGGCGGGTCTGGGACCGAGAAGTCCGGACTGTTTCCATGAGTGCAGTACCCAGTCCTGATAGGTCTCGTATCCGAGGATCTTCGTGCGAATGCTCTGCTCGCGGTGGCTATCGAGAGGCTCGGTGGCGTTGTCGATCTCGAACACGAGATTGAACGTACGGCCTGCAAACCCGAGTTGAACATGGAAGTCGGGTTGTTGGCGATGCTCGCCGATGGCCAAAGTGAGGCGACCATCACCCAGGGTTCGTTGAACTCGAACTCCCCTCTCATGACAAGCGACTAACGTATGGACGATGGCGTCGGCGGTGACCATCGCGTGCCGCAATCGCGACGGGGCGATCTCGTTGAGACTACTCCGAGGTGGCTCGTCGATGGATTCCGGAATTGCAACTCGATAGCCCTCGTTGGTGAGCCGGTAGTACGACATCGCTCCCCCACCGGAAATGGCTGCGGAGAAACTTCTCACCAGACCCGCGTCACCAAGCGACTGCAAACGCTCACGAACCCGACGCTCGTCTTTGAACGGTTCGTCGCCGAACGTCACGCTCGCTTTCCGAATCTGCACAGCTGTGGCCGGTGTGAGGTCGAGCAAGCGAAGTATCGCGAGGTCGCGGGGGCTGAGAGCAACTCCTTGGGGCATGAGTGGGAGGTACGGTATCATGGTCTGCGAAACTTCCCGATTGCTCTATGAATCGACCTGGTGGATACATTGATGTGGACCGGCTGCAAGCGGAGACGACGCTGGAACAAGCGGCTGCTCAGTGCGGTTATCCGCTCGTCACGAAAGGCACTGGCCCCGAAGTACGGATCGATTGCCCGTTCGAATGTCCCGGCGAGCACGCGGGCCGCAAAGAGATCGCGGTTAACACAGAGAACCCGCAGAAGGTGTTTCAGTGCCACGCCTACCAGTGCGGAGTGCGAGGGAATTTACTGACGTTGATGCACGGGTTTCTAACTGAGAGTCTGCCGAGCGGCGGGAAACTCAAGGGGACCGAGTTCCAACGCGTGAAGCGAGTCCTGGCTGGAAGTGATGAGTCCGGTGAATCCTCTCCAACTCGCAAAGTCCCAGAGGTTGCGAAACCGATTGTCACTCCCCCACTCCCGGCGAATTCCCCGCTGATCGACTCCAACGACCAACGTGTCCGCGAACTTCACAACCTTGACGAGAAGCTCATCCGGGACATCGCCGTCATGAACCCCGCAGCGGCGAGCTACGTGCGGAAGCACCTCTGTCTCTCTCCCGAGTCGATGGCGAAGTGGCGGTGTGGCTATCTCCCCAACGACGGCGGCAGTGATAAACGCGGCTGGTCACTGCGCGGGAGCATTCTGTACCCGGTTCTCTCCGAGAACGGCAAAGTCCTGACCTGGGTCGGTCGCGACGTGCTGCACGAAGCGAAGGAACGCGAGTACCAACAGATTTCCCCCGTCGAACGCCAAGGGAAAGAACCACCCGCCAAACACCGGTTCCCAAAAGGCTTCCACCGAGGCCAAGAACTCTTCGGCCAACAGGCCAGCCGCCTCCAGGAACCTGGCTACCGCGACTTCATCCAACAGCACGGCCTAACCCTCGTCGAAGGCTTCAACGATGTCATCAACCTCGACACCCTTGGCATCCCCGCGCTCGCCATCATGTCCAACCGCATGACCGACGCCCAAGGCGAGAAAGTCATCCGGTTCTCCCAACAACTCGGCACAACTCGCGTCAACCTCATGTTCGACTGTGACGACCCCGGAACCGCCGGAGCGAAGGAAGCCCTATGGTTCTTCGCCCAGCGGAACACCACCGTGCGGCTGGTGTGGTCGCCGACGAATCATGAGGGGCAGTATCAGGGGAAACAACCCGAGTCACTAAACCATGACGACGTGACAGCGCTCCTGCGCTGAGTCGAACGCCTTCCCGATCAATAGCCATCACACGTCACGATAAACGACCCCGGACGGCTCCGCCGTCATCCCGAGTAGCTGCGTGTCCCGTCGTGCCTCGGGCACGAACGCACGGGACGCGAGTGGCGGGCGCTCGCCCGGTGGATCCACGGCTCCTGGCCGTGGTGTCGTGCCGCACATGCGGCCCGCGACAGGCCGTGGGGCCTGAGTGGTGTGGGCGGAGCGTCGTGGCCTGCGCTTTGGCAGGGCCGCGACAGGCGGGGTTTCGCGAGCGCGAGTCACGTCAGTGCCAGCCGTCGGAAGCCAGCCTGTCGCGGCGGTAGCCGACGACGTTCTCGCCCCTCGGGTGTGGCGGGCTTTCGGCTGTCCCAAGCCGTGGGGTGGTCGATCTCTGATCGCCTTCCGGTCCCGTTTCGGTCGCCTGCGGGGGCGATCGGTCGGCGGTCGCGCGGCGGACCACTTCGGACTACCGCCTCGCTTCGAGTCAATCTCGCCGACCTCTTCTCTCTTGAGTCGTCCAACACGGTGGACCGCTCCGCCGGTC
>JAYTFV010000693.1:0-1818 GCA_043734065.1 Planctomycetota bacterium | reverse complement strand
ACTTCGCGAGTGGAGCGGAAGAGAAGTCCGGTTTGGCGGGCGGAGGATTGCGAGCGATGGAACGGCGGCGATTGCCGGTCAACGTCTCATTCGACACCGCGTGACATCCAACACCGTTTAGCCGCGACGCGAAGGCTTTGCGCAGCGGAGCGCGGCCCCTGCGGCATCGCTTCATTCGTCTAAAGGTGGTCACGGGAGTTTCCCGAGCAGTTCGCGGACCTTGGCCCCGATGTCGGGGGACTTCATCAGCGTCTCGCCGACGAGCATCGCCTGGACGTTTCCCGCGATGAGTCGCTCGACGTGTTCGAGAGAGTGAATCCCGCTCTCCCCGACGAATAAGACCGTGTCGGGAACCTGCGCTCGCAAATCGATGCAGTGTTGCAGGTTCGTCTTCATCACCTTGAGATCGCGATTGTTGACCCCCAGCAACACCGGGTTCAGCCGCAGCACCCGCTCCAGGTTCACCGCATCGTGCAGTTCGACCAGAGCCTGCATCCCCAGCCCGGTGGCCGTCTGGTACAGATCGGCCAACTGAGCATCGTCGAGGCACTCGGCGATCAGCAGCACACAGTCGGCCCCCGCGGCGCGGGCCTCCAGAATTTGGTAGTGGTCGAGGATGAAGTCCTTCCGCAACAGCGGGACATCAACCATGTTCCGAATCTGCCTCAGGTAGTCCAAGTGCCCTTGAAAGTATTTCTCGTCGGTCAGGACGCTGAGACAGGCTGCTCCGTTCTCGACATAAATTCGGGCGATCCCGGTGGCCGAGAAGTCTTCCCGGATCAGTCCCGCTGAAGGCGAGGCCCGCTTGACCTCGGCGATCAGGCCCATCGGGTGGCGATGGCGGAGGGCCGCTACGAAGTCGCGGACGGGGGGGGCGACGAGGATCTGCCGACGCAACTCCGCCTCGGAGACGCGCGTCCGCGCGGCGGCGACTTCGGTCCGCTTGTGGATCATGATCTGCTGGAGAATGTCTGCCATCACCGCTTCCGGAGGAGTCGACCGAGTCACGCGCACTCACGATAGCATCTCGAGTGTCCGCAGGTGTAGGCCCCCCATCGCGTCAGAGCGACATCGTATTCCGGAATGGAAGGCCAGCGTCTCTGAGAAGGTTCCTCGGACCCGACGTTTCACCCTCTGTGCGGCGCAGCGGTTGCTTAACACGCGATCCGGGCCTGTGGGCGCGGCTTCTGTCTTGGAGTCCGCGTGTCGGAATTGGTCCGGAGAGGAGTGTGTTTCATGAGGGACATTGATCCCTGGATGCTGGTTCTGATCGGGGCAGCAGCGAGTGGGATGTTGATCCTGCTGGCGGTGGGGATGGCCTACCGACTCGGGCGGGATCGCGGTCTGCGCAGCCGGTCCGATCGGTTCGATCGTCTGTATGTCGCGGCGGACTTTGGTGACACCCTCTGGACCGTGTACGACACGAGCGATGCCGTCACCGCCAAGGTTGTCGGCAGCATGAGGTTATATCAATCGGGCACCCGCGTGATGGCCGAAGGATTCGACTCCGAGGAGCGGCGTTGGTCAGCGGAGGGAGTGGCCTTCCGCCGGGGGGTGCATCTGTTGTTTGTGGAGCGTCGGGAACGGGGCCATGCGGTCGGCTCTTTGCACCTGTCGCTGGATGAATCGGGGCGAGTAATGACCGGGATGAAGAGTATCTGGGAAGGGGACAAAAGCGGGGGAGCAATCCAGACCGTCGCCTGGCATCGGACCCCTTCCGGAGCCTCTCTCCCGGCGGATGCGGATGATGCCCTGGAGCAACATGCACCCGCCACAGTGGCGATTCAGCAACAGCGGGTCAACGTGTTTCGTGCGGTT
>JAYTFV010000692.1:0-4464 GCA_043734065.1 Planctomycetota bacterium | reverse complement strand
GTTCAGTTCTGGCATTTCCATGTGCGGTGCGTCAGTCGACATAAACCACGTTCCGAAAGTGTGTGTGAAGTCGGGAGTCCGAAGTCTGGGGTCGGGAGCAGGAGTTCGGGATTAGCCCTTGAGCCATTCCGGGAGTTCTTGCGGCTGCTGGGCTTGGTGCGTGTGGGTCGATCCCGTGAACAGACGCAGGTTGGTCAGCATGATCGACGCCAACTTGTTCTTGGGCAGCATGCGGCGGACAGCTTCCCGCAACACGTAGCCGGGATTCCGCTTGATCATCTGCTCGGCAGTGACGATTCGACGACCACCGGGGTAACCGGTGTAGTAGTCGTATTCCTTCTGGCTCATCTTCTTGGTCAGGTAGGGCAACTCTGCACTGGCGGTAATCTTGCCGCTGAATCGCACCTTGCCGACATTGAGAATGATGATGCAATCGCCGGTCACCACATGCGGAGTGAACTCCGGCTTGTGCTTGCCCATCAGGATGGTGGCGATTTTCGTGGCGAGATGGCCGACGATCTGACCTTCGGCATCGATCACATACCACGTGGGCTTGACCAATTCCTTCTTCGCCATAAACGTTCTTGTGGACACGACTTGCACCTCAATCGACCGACTGCTCCGTGTCGAGCCTGGTGCCCGACGAGTGGAGGAAGTCCCGCATCCTATAGAAAGTGATCGCCGGGTTCAACAGTGACGCAGTGAATTCTGCCGTTCGCTGATTACCAGACTGCCAATCGGCAGAATTCTTACGAATTCTGCTACTTGCTCAGCGTTCCCTTCGAGGACGGCACGCCGGTCTGGCGAGGGTCGACCGTCACAGCCATGCGCAGAGCCCTCGCGGTCCCCTTGAAGATCGCCTCGGCGATGTGGTGGCTGTTGCGGCCGTGGTGCAGGACGACGTGCAGGTTCATCAGGGCGTTGGCCGCCACCGCCTGCCAGAACACTTCGACCAGCTGGGTGTCGAACTCGCCGATCTTCTCGGTCGGGAACTCGAACTTGTCGATGAACCACGCCCGTCCGCTGAGGTCCAGCGCCGATGTGACCAGTGTGTCCTCCATCGGCAGTGAGAAACAGCCGTACCGCGAGATGCCGACCTTGTCACCGACCGCTTGGAGGATCGCCCGCCCGAGGCAGATGCCGGTGTCCTCGACCGTGTGGTGGTGGTCAACGTGCAGGTCGCCGACCGCTTTGACGGTCAGGTCGAACAGCCCGTGCTTGGCCAGAAGCGTCAGCATGTGGTCAAAGAACCCAACGCCGGTCTGGATGTCGGCCTTACCGGTCCCGTCGAGGTTGATCGAGAGCGCGATGTCCGTCTCGGCGGTCTGGCGTTGGATTGAAGCAGTGCGTGGCGGCATGTATGGCTTTCCATGTTGAATGTGCGTCGAAAGCCCTGGGGGTTGCAACCCCAAGGCTTTGTAGTGTGTGCGTGTCAGTGAATCTGGCTCGTGATCTCCTGGAGCGCCGCCAGCAGGGTGTCGACCTGTGAATCGGTCCCGACTGTGATCCGCAGGCCGTCCCAGATATGGTCAGCTCCGAACTCGCCCTTCGAGTTTAGGCCTGGGAACTTCATGAACCGCACGAGGATCTTGCGGGACTTGAGCTGGTCGTAGAGCGCCTGGTGCTTTCCAGTGGGGTGCGTGGTCCATACGAAGTTTGCCTGGCTTTCGACGGCCTCGAAGCCCAGACCTCGCAAGGCCGCCGTCATCCGCGTCCGCGTGGCGATGATCTTCGCCCGGTTGGCCAGCATCCATTCCTGGTCCCGCAGGGCTGCCTCCGCAGCTGCCAACGAGAGAGCGTCGCAATTGTAGCTGTCTTTGACCTTCCGCATGCCAGCGATGAGGTCGGGATGAGCCACTGCGAACCCGAACCGCAGCCCGGCCAGGCTGTAACTCTTGCTGAACGTGCGGGTCACGATCAACTGCTTGCCGATCGCGGACTGGAGCAGTTCCATGCGGTGCGGCTGGTCGGCGAAGTCGCCGTAAGCTTCATCGAGGACCAGCACCCCCTGCGGCGGGACGAGTTTCTGAAGCGTTTCATCCGACCAGCGATTCCCGGACGGCGAGTTCGGATTCGGCGTGAAGACCATCTTGGCCCGCCGAATCACCGGCGCGGCGGCCTCCAGATTCCAACCCCAGTCGGGTCGCAGCGGCATTCGCTGGTGACTGGCCCCCTGCAGCTCGGCCAGGGTCTCATAGAGGATATAACTCGGATACGGATAGGCGATCAACTGGCCCGCGTCGACGAACGTGCGCACCAGGATCGTGAGTACCTCATCGCTCCCATTTCCCGGAAGAATCCAGTCCGGGTCGAGGCCAAACAATTCCGCAGCCGCCTTCCGAAACGAGGTGCCCAGCGGATCGGGATACACCTGCAATCGCTTCGCCGCCGTCGCGACCGCCTCAGCCACGCGCGGGGACGGCGGGTAGGGGTTCTCATTGGTGTTGAGTTTAACCCAGCCACCATCCTGCGGCTGTTCACCGGGGATGTAGCCGTCAATTCGGTCGATATCGGGACGAAACAGAGACATGCGTTTTCCGAAGTTGAGGGGCTTCTTTGCAGTCGGCGTGGGGAGACTCCCGAAGGCCGTCAAAGCCTGCTTTGGGGGTTGGAGTCCAGGCTTTAGCCTGCTCCGGAACAGCCTGAAAGCTGGACTCCAACCCCCAAAGCAAGCTTTGACGCAGCACTCGCCAAGCTCGATCAGGAGATTCTGACCAAGAATGAGAGAGAACGAAACCGTCGGGCGGGTTCGCCCGCAGTTGGGGAGTTTTCCGACCTGTGGGCGGTAAATCGGTCTTTCGATCTCCACTCCTCTCCGCTTACAATTCAACCCAGTTACGGTGCGTCTGCGGCGGGCGAGTGTCGGCCGAGCGCTGTTGGTTTGTCAGGGAAGGACGGTCTCATGCTCCAACGGAGTTTGGCCTCGCTGGGTGCGAGTTGCTTGGTTGCGTTTTTGATCCACACTCTCAGCGGGGCAGTCCACGCTCAAGTTACGGCGGCTGCGATCTTGGGCGGCTATCGTCCGACGCAGCCGATCGATGTCGAGACTCCCGACAAGGCGGAGTGGGACAAGTGCAAGATCGAGACGGTCAAGATCGGCAAGGGGACCGGTTACGTCGTCACGGGTCCGCAGGGGCAAATGCTGCGGCGGTTCGTCGATGTCGATGGCAACCAGACCGTGGACCAGTACCGCTACTACAAGGACGGTCTGGAGGTTTACCGCGAGATCGATTCCACCGGCGACGCGAAGAAAGTCAACATCGATCAGGTCCGCTGGTTCAACATGGGCGGCACGCGCTGGGGAATCGATCTCAACAAAGACGGTGTCATCGATCAGTGGAAAATCATCTCCGCCGAAGAAGTCTCGCAGGAAGCGATCCGCGCCCTGGCCACCGGCGATGCCAAAATCCTCAAGCCGCTGCTCGTCACCGCTGAGGATCTGACCTCGGTCGGTGTCGAGAAGGCCGCACAGGCGACCATTCTCAAAAATGTCGCCGATCCCGAGCAGGTTCTGGCGGAGACCATTAAGAAATCCAAAACGATCAAGCCCACGATGCGCTGGATGCAGTTCAACTGCGCCATGCCCTACATGGTGCCCGCTGAGGCCGGAAAGAGTACCCAGGATCTGTACCTCTATGAGAACGCGATTGCCATCGTCGAGTTCGGCAAGGAGACCGGCTCGATTCACCTCGGCGAGATCGTCCGCGTCGGCAATACCTGGAAGCTCACCGTCCTCCCCAAACCCGTCGAGGGGACCGAGTCATTCGTCGCCGAAGGCGGCGGACTGTTCCAACCCAGCACGGCCTCCTCCGGTGCCAACTCCGGTTCACCCGATGGCACTCTCAAGCCCGAAGTCCAACAGCTCATCGACGCCATCAAGAAGCTCGACGAGGCTCAACCGGGCCCCACCGCCAAACCCGAAGAAGTCGAGAAATACCACGTCACCCGCTTCCAGCACCTCGCCAAACTGGCCGATATCTCCGGCTCGGCGGATGAACGCGACAGCTGGCGGCGGCAGTTGATCGAGGGGATTTGCAACGCCACCCAGATGGGGGCCTACCAGGGCGGGATGGCCGAACTCCAGCGGATGGAGGCTATGTTCGCGAAGTCGGCCAAGGACGATCCGATCTACCCGTTCCTGATCTTCCGCAGCCTGTTGACCAAGTACACGCTGGAGCTGCAACAGGCCGCCGTCGCTGATCGACAGAAGGTGCAGGAGGACTTCCTGAAGTCGCTGGAGGTCTTCGCCACCCAGTTCCCGCAGGCCGAGGACCGACCGGACGCCCTGCTGCAACTGGCCGTGACGCACGACCTGAATGCGAAAACCGCGGACGCCGCCAAGTGGTACACGATGATCGCCAAGGATCACCCCCAGAGCCGCGCCGCGGTGCGAGCCAAGGGGTCGCTGCTGCGGTTGGGGCTGAAGGGGCAGAGACTGGCCCTCAAGGGAGCTTTGCTGGGCGG
>JAYTFV010000691.1:0-3805 GCA_043734065.1 Planctomycetota bacterium | reverse complement strand
CTCCGGAACCGGCGGCTAGCGCCGTGCCGCTCACCATCCGCCGGCTCCAACGCATCGGCCTCTCCGCCACGCAGAAGCCAATCGAACGCATGGCGCGGTTCCTCGTCGGAGCCGGTGAAACTCTAGACCCCGTGCCGATCGAGCCACCGCCGCGCGAGAAACTGCCGGACTCAGACGGGCCGGGTTGCCATGAGGAGGTCGACCGTGAAGGCCAAATCGCCAGCCGCGCGGCCCCCGCATCGCGACCGGTCGATTGCTCGATCATCGATGTCGGCCATCAGCGGCAACTCGACCTGGGCATCGAGACCCCCGTGAGCGAACTGGGTGCGGTCTGCTCGCATGAGTCGTGGGCCGAGGTCAACGCCCGCATCGTCGAGTTAATCAACACGCACCGCAGCACGTTGATCTTCGTCAACACGCGCCGCATGGCAGAGCGGGTCACGTTTCAACTGACCCAGATCCTCGGCGATGAGGCCGTCAGCAGCCACCACGGGTCGCTCTCGGCGGACATCCGACTCAAGACGGAACGCCGCTTGAAGTCGGGCGAACTGAAGGCGGTCGTGGCCACGGCCTCGCTCGAACTGGGGATTGATGTGGGGTACATCGACCTGGTGATTCAGATCGGATCGCCGAGATCGATCGCCACGTTCCTGCAACGCATCGGGCGCTCGGGACATGCCTTGGGCCTCATTCCCAAAGGGCGGCTGTTCGCGCTGACCCGCGATGAATTGCTCGAAGCAATGGCTCTCGTGCAGGCGATTCGCGGCGGACGGCTCGATCAAACACCGGTGCCGATTGCTCCACTCGATGTCCTGGCCCAGCAGATCGTGGCCGAGGTCGCCACCGGGGAGTGGAACACCGTTGACCTCTACGACCGGTTCCGTCGCGCGGAGCCGTACCGGACCTTGCGACGGTCGCAGTTCGATGCGGTGATTAAGTTCCTCAGCGAGGGCGTGACCGATACCGGTGGGCGAATTCATACACTGTTGCACCATGACCATGTGCATCGGCGACTGCGGGCCAGGCCGAACGCGAGACTCACGTCGATCAACAACGGCGGGGCGATTCCCGAGACCGATGTGATCCGCGTGGTCGTCGAGCCGGAACACACCGTCGTGGGATCGGTCGACGAAGAGTTCGGCGTCGAGAGCATGGCCGGTGATGTGTTCTTGTTAGGGAATACCTCCTGGCAGATCGAGGCCCTGCGTGGGAGTGATTTACTCGTGCATGACGCGCACGGAGCCCCACCGACGATTCCGTTCTGGCGAGGCGAGGGACCGGGCCGCACGATTGAACTGTCGGAGGAAGTCTCGCGGCTCAGACGCGAGATTGAGGGAAGAGTTGTCACTGGTCAGTTATCAGTTGACAGTGGGGCAGATATGCCAGCCTGCCAATTCGGGCAAGTGAGCGGCACGGCGCTAGCCGCCGGTTCCCCGCCTGCCATGACGCCACAGGAACGGGGGGCTAGCGCCCTGCCGCTCACTTCTGTCACTCAACCCTCAAATCTCAACCCTCAACCTCTGGACGACATCGCCCAGTGGCTCGTCGACACGACCAGCTGCACCCTCTCCGCCGCGACGCAAATCGTCACGTACGTCGCTGCACAGCAAGCCGCCGTCGGCCTCGTCCCGACGCAAGACCGCGTCATCTTCGAACGCTTCTTTGACGAGACCGGCGGCATGCAACTCGTCGTCCATGCTCCGTTCGGTGCGAGGATCAACCGCGCGTGGGGCCTCGCCATGCGGAAGCGGTTCTGCCGCTCGTTCGACTTCGAACTCCAAGCCACTGCCGATGACGACGGATTCATCCTCTCCCTCGGCCCGCAGCACAGCTTCCCGATCGAGAGTCTGTTCCCGATGCTGCGAAGCGACAATGCCCAGAGCCTGCTGGAACAGGCGATCCTCGCGGTGCCGATGTTTCAGTTAAGGTGGCGGTGGAACGCGACACGGGCGCTGCTCGTCGCGCGGATGAGGAACGGCAAGAAGGTGCCGCCCGCCTTGCAACGCTTCCGGTCCGACGACCTGATGACAGCGGTGTTCCCAAAGCTGACCGGGTGCCAGGAGAACATCACCGGCGACCATGTGCTGCCGGACCATCCGCTGGTCGAGCAGACGATGTACGACTGCTTGAATGAGGCGCTCGATATCGAAGGACTGCTGGAGGTGCTGCGGCGGGTGGAGCGAGGGGAGATCCAGTTTCTGGCCCGCGACACGCGCGAGCCGTCGCCGTTCTCGTATGAACTGCTCAACGCGAACCCGTACGCCTTCCTGGATGGCGGCGAGGTCCAGGAACGCCGCGCCCGCGCGGTGCAGACACGACGGACTCTCTCGGTGAACGATGTCCGCGACCTGGGTCACCTGAACCCTGAAGCGATCGCGCAGGTCGTGGCCGAGAGCCAGCCGGTCGTGCGGAACGCGGATGAACTGCACGATGTGCTGCTGAGCCGGATCGTCCTGCCGGTGGTCGACGACTGGAGTGAATTGTTTGGCGAACTCCGCGACGCGGGGCGGGCAGCGACGATCACGTTGTCCAATGGAAATCCCGCATGGGTGTCCGCCGAGCGCTGGCCCGCAGCGAGGTTGGTCTACCAGCAGGCGGTATGCGAACCGCCGCTCGAAGTGCCGAACTCGGTGCGGCAGAACTGGGAGGAGATCGAAGCCCTCGTCGCCACGATTCGCGGGTACGTCGAGTTCTCCGGCCCGGTGACGGCGCGTGAGATTGCTGCGGAGATGTCGCTCGGCGAGTCGCAGGTGTTCTCGTCGCTGGAAGCGATCGAGGGCGAGGGCACCGTCCTGCGTGGGCGGTTTCGCTCGGAGGATTCACCACGGAGACACGGAGGCACGGAGGACGAGGGAACAAACGAGGCGAGCCGGGCGGCGTCAGCCCCCGGACCGAGCAACGGACAAACGCGGAGCACCACTTCTTCCTCCCTCGCTCCCACAGCCATGCCGCACACTGTCCCGGGGCTGACGCCGCCCGGCTCGCCGAATTCATCCTCCGTGCCTCCGTGTCTCCGTGGTGAATCATCTTCCACAGAGATCGAGTGGTGCCATCGGCGGTTGCTCGCGCGCATTCACCGCCTGACTGTGGCGGGCCTGCGCCGCGAGATCGAAGCGGTCGATGTGCCGACATTCGTGCGGTTCCTCACCCGGCATCAGAGGCTCTGGCCTGAGTCGCGCAGCACCGGATCGAACGCCGTCTACGAGGTCATCTCCCAGTTACAGGGCCTCGACATCGCCGCCTCAGCGTGGGAGTCGGACATCCTGCCGCTGCGCATCACCGACTACAAACGGGAATGGCTCGATGAGTTGAGCCTGACCGGCGAAGTCACGTGGGGCCGCCTGTATCCCCCGACGCGCGACCCGGATAAGTCGCGCCCGAATGCGACGCTCACGCGTGTGGCTCCCGTGTCGATCTGCTTACGCGAAGACCTCCCGTGGCTGCTGGCGACCGCCACTCCAACACCAATCGAAACACTGGGATCCCAAGCTCAAGAGGTGGTCCAGATCCTCAGCCAGCGGGGGGCCGTCTTCGCCACCGACTTACTCCAGCAGTGCCGCATGCTGCCGAGTCAACTCGATGATGTCCTCGGCGAACTCGTCACTCGCGGGTGGGTCACAGCCGACGGCTTCTCGGGGCTGAGGAGTTTGATCCGCGAGGGGGACTCAGCAGGTGAGCGGCACAAACACGGACATGGACCGCGCGTGGTGCGGCATCGAAGGAACACGACCGGCGGACGCTGGACGCTGTGGCGGAATGTCGGCGATTTCTCCGAAATCGCTGGTGCGGCGAGCAAGGAAGAGGG
>JAYTFV010000690.1:0-4135 GCA_043734065.1 Planctomycetota bacterium | reverse complement strand
TCTGGCGGAAGCGGCTCGGCAGGAGCCTCGCCCTCCCGGTCGAAGTCCGCCACCCACAACGAGAACGCACACACCCACGGACCTCACCCTCGCCCTCCCTTGCCGTGTGACACCGATCGGTTTACAACGACCCCTGATCCCTGCCATCGCAGCCTCTGGAGTTCGCTCATGTCGACCGGTAACGTCTCGCCCAAGAAGAAGTACAAGGTCATTGGCACCCGCCCGATTCGGCACGATGGGGCGGACAAGGTCACGGGCCGCGCCAAGTACGGCGCTGATATCCGGCTCACCGGGATGCTGCAGGGGGCGATCCTCCGCAGTCCGCACGCGCACGCCAACATTAAGTCGATCGATGTGTCGGCAGCCCTGGCGATGCCCGGTGTGCATGCGGTCATCACCGGCAAGGATGTCCCCGATCACGGCAACAAGATCGTCGAACTCGGGGAAGGATCCGTGAACCTGCGGCACCTCGGCACCAACATTCTAGCCGATGATAAGGTGCTGTATCGCGGCCACGCAGTCGCTGCGGTGGCGGCGGACACGGTCGATCTCGCGGAAGAGGCGGCCAGCAAGATCGTCGTCGAGTACGAGGTACTCCCCTCGGTGACCGATGTCCGGAAGGCGATGGAGCCGGGGGCACCGCTGCTGCACGCCGATCTCTTCACGCAGGAGATGGGTGCCAAAATCTCCGACACGCCGAGTAACGTCGGCACGCGTTTCTACTTTGAGCAAGGCGACCCCAATGCGGGCTTCGCCAATGCCGCTGTCATCGTCGAGCGCGAGTTCCGCACCGCCACCGTCCACCAAGGCTATATCGAGCCGCATACCGCCACCGCCCAATGGCACATGGATGGCCGCGTCACCATCTGGTCCAGCACGCAAGGGGCCTTCTCCGTCCGACTGCAAGTCGGGGCCGTCCTCAACATCTCGCAGTCGCTGATCAAAGTCATCCCGATGGAAATCGGCGGCGGCTTCGGCGGCAAGATTGTCGTCTACGAACAGCCGATCGCCGTACTGCTCTCGAAAATGAGCGGTCGCCCCGTGCAGGTCACGATGAGCCGGGCCGATGTCTTTCAGGGGACCGGCCCGACCCCCGGCTCCTTCATCCGTGTGAAGCTTGGGGCCGACAAAAACGGCAAGCTGGTCGCGGGCGAGGCGTATCTGGCCTACGAGGCGGGGGGCTATCCGGGGTCGCCGGTGGCGTGCGGCTGCATGTGCGTCTTTGCCTGCTATGACATCCCGAATGCCAAGGTCACGGGGTATGACGTGTGCGTCAACAAGCCACGGTCCGCAGCCTATCGCGCTCCGGGCTCGACGAACGCGGCCTTTGCCGTGGAGCAGGTTTTCGAAGAAGTCGCCGCGAAGCTCGGGCTGTGTTCGCTCGAGATGCGGCTGCTCAATGCCGCTCGCGAAGGCACTCGCCGCGTCGATGGGCCGGTCTATCCAGTCGTCGGGCTGGTCGAGTGCCTCGAAGCTCTCAAGAACAGTGACCACTGGAAGTCCAAGCTCACCGGCCCGAATCGCGGGCGCGGGGTCGGCTGCGGCTTCTGGTTCAATGTGGGGTTCAAGTCCTCAGTGACGGTCTCGGTCAATACCGACGGGAAGGTGACGCTCGTCGAAGGCTCGACCGACATCGGCGGTACGCGGACCAGCTTGGCCATGCAGCTCGCCGAAACCTTGGGCATCAAGGCCGAAGATGTGACTCCGGTCATCGCCGACACCGATGGCGTCGGGTACACCGACGTGACCGGCGGGAGCCGAGTGACGCACACGACCGGTAAGGCCGCTCACGAAGCGGGCCTCAAGATCATCGACCAACTCGTCGACCGCGCCGCCGAGATGTGGGAAGTCAACACGACTCAGGTCCGCTATGAGGACGGAGCAGTCCACGGCCCCAGTGGCCAGACGATGTCCTTCAAGGAACTCGCCAGCCAGCTGCACGAGACCGGCGACCCGATCACCGCCACAGCCAGCGTCGCCATCGGCCAAGTCGGCGGGGCGTTCGCCGCGCACCTCGTCGATGTCGAGGTCGACCCTGACACCGGCAAGACCCAGATCCTCCGCTACACCGCCTCGCAAGACGCTGGCACCGCGATCCACCCCAGCTACGTCGAGGGCCAGATGCAGGGCGGCGCGGTCCAGGGGATCGGCTGGGCCCTGAACGAGGAATACTTCTACGACGACCAGGGTACGATGCGGAACTCGACGTTCCTCGACTACCGCATCCCGACCTGCTTCGACATCCCGAACATCGACACGATCATCGTCGAGGTGCCGAATCCCGCTCACCCCTACGGCGTGCGCGGCGTCGGCGAAGCCCCGATCTGCCCGCCCCCCGCCGCCCTCGGAGCCGCGATTCACGCCGCGACCGGCGTGCGAATGACGGAGCTGCCGATGTCTCCGCCGAAGGTGCTGCATGAGATCCTCAAGCGGCGGTAGATATGACATTTCTCACACGAGGTCCACATGAACGAACTGACTGGAGCATCTTCCGTCTTTGTGCTGGTCATGGTGGCGTGGTTGCTGCTGCGTTTGGCCGCCATCGACAAACGTCTCGCCGCCCTGTCGCGGGTCGATGCCAAACTCGACTTGCTCTTGAAGCAGGCGAATCTGGAATTCGACCCCTTCCAGAATCTGCCCCGCGAAGTGACCGATGCTCTGCAGCGTGGCGAGAAGATTGAAGCCATCAAACATTACCGCGAGGCCACGGGTGTGGGGTTGAAAGAGGCGAAGGATTTTGTCGAAGAGATCCAGCGCCGGGCGGGGATCGGTGCCTGACGGGGATCTTTTTCAAGGCAGATATGATCCCCGTCAGACGGCCTTTCCAGGCCGTCTCGCGACGAGAGATTCCAGAGGACTGCCTGGAAAGGCCGTCCGACTCGGTCGTCTCTGGGTGTCCGCTCGCCTTACTGCGGGTTCGTGGGTGTCCCGCTGGAGCCGACGCGCGTCCGGGGCGAGCCAAATCGCCCAGTGGCTCGCGTGGGGGGAGCGTCCGAGCGAGGGGCTGGAGGGGTGACTGCGGTCGCCGGGCTTGTGTGCGGAGTGGCCGGAGTCACCTCATCCCCCGACTCGATCGGGATGATCAGTTCCATCCCCGGCTTCAGGTCGTTCTCCGTTCGCAGCAGATGGCGATTGGCATTGAACAGCGTACTCCACAGCTTGTGGCTCCCCAGTTCCCGATCCGCAATCAGGCTGAGGCTGTCGCCGTATTGGACGCGGTAAGTGCGGGTGGGAATGACCGGCTCTGGGTCGGCGTCGGCCACGATCTCGGCGGGGAACTGGCCCGGATCGATCGGCGTCGGCTCCGGTTCGCGCGGGGTCTGAATCGGGTCGGGGACACCGGGTTGCTGTCGTGCTTCGTTCCCGGCAAGTGCGTCCGTGGGGGTGGCCTCGACCGGTGCTTCGTCCGTTCCGCGCGGCGGGGGCCGGTCTGCATCCGTATACGACTTGACCGGCATCAGCCGAATCGCCTCGTCGAGGTCCGCCGCCGATTGCAGCGTCAGGTCCACCGGCTTCTCACCCGACTCCCGAGGGAAACAGAGCGCAGCTGCAAACCCCATCACCAGGATGGCGAGCGCGAGTCCGAGCTTGGTGTCGCGGTGCATGAGAATGACAGCCATGCGGGTGGAAGGGGTGGTAAGGGCCAGTGAGCGTTTCGCGCACTCTCACCCCAAGGTATGACACCCCAAACCGAAAGAGTCACCTGTTGTTTCGTCGCGGGAGCATGTTTCGAAAACACCACATGCCAGAAGATTCCGGAGGTAACGACTAAACCTGATGCACCGGCGGGTCGAAGAGGCCCGAGGGGAGTAAGCGTTTTCAGTATGTCTCCAGCAACTCCCCGCGTATGATTCGTTCAAATGCGATTGAGAGATCCTTTCGGGACGAAGGTTGCTCTCTGGTCTTCTACCACCAAGATCGGGCATGTCATCTGGAGATGTCATCCCATCGGCATACGTTTCGAGGTGGCCGGACGATATCAACGCCTGCCAAGGAGGGGCAAAACAAAGGTGACAGGGTGCGTCGGCGTAAGCCGGGGGAGAGTCGCGAATGAGAGAGTCGCACGAGAGAAGACCTCGCCAGTCACCTCGGCCTCGAGTGATGCGGGTTGTCGGGTAACCGCCAAGTCGAAGCG
>JAYTFV010000689.1:0-8492 GCA_043734065.1 Planctomycetota bacterium | reverse complement strand
CATCGGGCGCGATTCTGACTTTTGTGGACCCTCACCTCTCCAACCCACCGGGATTCATCCGGGCCATGCGTGCATGACCCGACGGATGGATAACCTCCTGATCCGTTGTCCTGGATATCGATCTTCCAAGACGCTCCACAAAAGTCAGAATCGCGCCCGATGTCACGATTTTCCCGATTGACAAGAATGAAGAGATTGACACGATTGCATATGAGAGTAATTGGTATACCGGTCCGGTAAGATTCGGGGAAGAAGCCACTCACTCTCCGGCAGTTCCTGCCGGAGAGGCTGTGTGGGCCGCGAGTCACGATGAGACTTCGCGCGGTCCGGAGTGAGCCGGAGCTGCCCCTCGCCAGAGGGCGGGCACGCACACCAAATCGCCCATGTTCTGGCGAAACGTGGCTACGAGAGAATGCCTCACTTCCGCCCTTGTGAAATATCTCTATGCGATTCGACTCTCCCGAGTCCGTCATACGTCACGCGATCCTTCTGGCTCAGCGCGGGATCGGGGCTGTCGAACCGAATCCTCCGGTCGGCGCGGTGATCGTCGATGAACGACTCCATCTCATTAGCGAAGGATGGCACGAGCGGTTCGGTGGTCCCCACGCCGAGGTCCACGCTCTCGCCTCAGCCGGAGAACTCGCGCGCGGGGCCACTCTGTATTGCACGCTCGAACCCTGCTCCCATCACGGAAAGACTCCCCCGTGTGCCCCCGCCGTCATCGCGGCCGGGATTCGACGCGTCGTGATCGGCCTGCAAGACCCGGCTCCGAATGTCGACGGACGGGGTATCGCTCAGCTGCGGCAAGCGGGGATCGAGGTGGAGGTCGGAGTCTGCGAACTCGAGGCCCGCCGCCTCATTGCCCCTTTTCGAAGGCTGATGCTGGAGGGCCGCCCGTGGGTGCATGCCAAGTGGGCCATGTCGCTCGATGGCCGCATCGCCACGCGAACCGGCGATTCGAAGTGGATCTCCAATGAGCAATCGCGAGCCCAGACGCATGAACTGCGCGGTCGCTGCGCTGCGATCGTGGTCGGCATCACGACAGTGCTCCAGGACGACCCGCTGTTGACTGCTCGCCCGGCAGGCCCGCGCGTGGCCACGCGCGTGGTTCTCGACTCGCAGGCCCGCACTCCGTTGACCTCGCAACTGGTCCTCACCGCGCGAGATCAACCGGTCCTGGTCGCGACATCGCTGCAGGCTCCGGCGGAGCGCGTCGAGGCCCTGCGCGCTGCTGGCGTGGAGACGCTCACCCTCGCCGGAACACCGAATGATCCGCACCGCCCCTCGCTCCGGTTACTGCTCGCCGAGCTGGGCCGTCGCCGCCTGACCCATGTGTTGATAGAGGGCGGAGCCGGTCTCCTCGGTGCGGCCTTCGATGGCGGACTCGTGGACGAGTGCCATGTCTTCGTGGCCCCGCTCCTCATCGGGGGCACACAGGCACTCTCCCCGGTCGGAGGCATCGGCCAGACGTGGATGAAAGACATCCGGGCACTGACCTCTGTCCAGGTCACATCGCTGGGGGACAACGTCTACCTGCGCGGGGACTGGCCCGACAACCGATGAGAGGTCGTAGCTGCGTTCGCCAGCACGCAGGCAGCCCGCACTCAAACTCCAGCGAGCCGGGCGGCGTCAGCCCCCGGACCTTTTCGAGAGCCGCTCAGTCTGAGGGCTGACGCCACCCGGCTCGCCAGTCCAGCGCAGATGCGTGGTCCAAGTCGCCCACGTTCTGGCGAACGTAGCTACCCCGAATCCCTATCGCTTCTTCGTGCCCGGCTTCTCTGCATACGCTGCGGGTTCGACGCCATCGCCCGGGTTCTTGATCCCGGAGCTGCCGTTAAACACCCCGCCGACCCCGATCAGTTCCGGGTGCCGCGCGACCTTGTCGCTGAACACCCGCACGTCCGCCATAATCGGCTCCAGGTTTCCGAGTAACAGCGACAGCGAACTCGCCGATCGATTCAGGTTGTTATACAGCTCCGGGTCTTCAGAGAACTTCCGCAGCGTGCCGTCCCCACTGTTGACGGCCTTAGCCACGGAGTTCATCTCCGTCAGTAGCGACTCCAACTCGGTCAGGCTCTTGTCGAGATGGCCCACCAGCGACTGGCTCTGTTTGGCCAGCGGGTCGGTGGCGGCCGAGAGCTTGTCGAGGTTCTCGCTCATCTTCTGGATCGAGGTGCGGGCGGCTGTGATCGTCAGCTTGGTCTCTTCGGCCATTTCGGGGAGTGCGGCGATGGTGCGTTTGAGGTTGTTCTGCAACTCCGGGTCGTCCAGGATTCTGTTGGCACTGGCCAGCGTATGCGAGGCGGTGTCCATCGTCTTCGTCAGGGTGTCCAGAGAGGCCGCAGCGCGTTCGATCACATCGTTCAGGTTCCCGCGTTCAGTCTCGACGAGAGAGTTGATGTTCTTTCCGACCAGTTGCCATTCCCGACTGGTGGACTCGAACGAGGCCAGCGTCTGGGAGACGGTGTGTTCCATTTTCTCGATCGTCTTCATCGGATCGATGGGGGCCTCCCCATGCAGCCGCTTGTTCGGGGGCAGGAACTCGGAGCTGCGACCGCCGGAGAATTCGATGGCAGCGTCACCGAGGAGGGCCTTGGCGAGGTAGGGGCGGGCGTCGCGGCGAATGCGGCGGTCCTCTTGAATGCTGAGGATGACCAGCACGCCCGGCTCGGCATCATCGAGCAGCACCTCCTTCACGTCCCCGATGGTGACTCCATTCATGCGCACGGGACAACCGGGGTGCGTGCCGGAAGCCTCATCAAAGTGAACGGCGATGGCGTAGGTCTTCTTCCAATACTTCTGGACATCGCCGAACTGGATGATCAGCGCCGTCGCGATCCCGACCGACAGGAGGACGAACAGCCCGACGCGGAATTGGAGAGTGCGTTCGTTCATTGGAAGAAGCCGAGGGGCTAGGGCCGAGGGGCTAGGGCCTAGGGCCGGATGGTTGATGGTTGATGGTTGATGGTTGATGGTTGATGGTTGATGGTTGATCGACCGGAACGCCCAGGGGTTGCCACCCCTGGGCGTTCACTGACGACTGAGAACTGAGAACTGACGACTGACAACTGACGACTGACAACTGACGACTGACAACTTCTTTCACGCGGCGGCCAGTTCCATCAATCTCTCGCCCGCTTCACCGCGAACGAACTGGGAGACGCGGCGGTCGGGGCTGTCGAAGGCGGCGGCGGCGGACCCTTCGTAGATGATCTGGGCCTCGTGCGGGTCGAGACGGGACAGGGGGTAGAACATCACCACGCGGTCGGCGACCTTGCGGACGGTACACATGTCATGCGTGACCACGATGCTGGTCACATGGCCGCGTTTCCGTGTGTGCAGGATCAGCTCGTTGATGACATCGCTCATGATTGGGTCGAGGCCGGTCGTCGGCTCGTCGTACAGCACCACCTCGGGATCCAGAGCCATTGCGCGGGCCAGACCGACCCGCTTCTTCATCCCCCCCGACAGTTGGGCTGGCTTCTTGGACTCGACCACATCCAGGCTCAGCCCCACATCCCGTAACCGGTCCCGCACCGTCTGGCGAATTTGCTCTTCGGGGAGCCGGAGGTTCTGCCGCAACCCGAACGCCACGTTCTCATAGACGGTGAGGCTGTCAAACAGAGCTGCCATCTGAAACAGATAGCCGAATTTGAGACGTTCGCGACTGAGTGTTCGGTCGGAGAGTGGAGCGATGGGCCGACCGTTCCAGAGAACCTCCCCGGAGGAAGGCTCCATCAGCCGCATGAGCAACTTGAGCGTCACGCTCTTCCCGCACCCGCTCTCACCGATGATGACCAGCGTCTCGCCGCGCTGGACCGGCAGCGTGATGTCGCGCAGTACCGCCTGGTCCCCGAAGGACCGGGAGACGCTGCGGAGCTCGACAATGGGTGGGGAAGTGGTCAGTGATCAGTTCTCAGTCAATGTGGCACGACGCTCCGCGTCGTGAGTGGCGACGCGGAGCGTCACACCACAATGGTTCATCCCAACGAGTACGTTCTGGGGAAGATCAGGAAGTAGACCTCCATCAGGAACGTCCCGACGAGGAAGTCGATCACCAGGATCGTGACGAATGAGAACACGAACGCTTCGGTGGCGGCGCGGCCAACGCCCTCGGCCCCGGCTCCCGAGTGGAACCCGCGATGGCAAGAGATCACCGCGATCGCCCCGCCGAACAGGATGCTCTTGATGATCCCCTGCATCACATCGAACCCGCTGACGAAGGCCCGCGAATAGTGCCAGTAATAGTAGCTGTCGACATGCAGGACTTGGGTGCTGAAGAGCCAGCCGGTCAGGACGCCGATGCCATCGGCGAACAGCGTCAGCGCCGGAATCAGCAGCACACAGGCCAGGAACCTTGGCACCACCAGATGCGCCACCGGGTTCGCTCCCAGGACCGTCAGAGCGTCGATCTGTTCCGTGACGCGCATCGTGCCAAGTTCCGCAGCGATGGCACTCCCGACTCGACCAGCCAGCATCAGCGCCGCCAGGACCGGGCCCAGCTCCTTGACCAGCGTCACGTTGACAACCGTGCCCAGCTGATTCTCCATCCCCATCAGGGCGAACTGGTCGTACGCCTGCACCGTCAGCACCATCCCGATGAACGACCCGGTGATCAGAATCACCGACAGGCTCTGCACGCCGATCTGATCCAAGATTGGCCACAGGACATTCCCGCGCGGCCACCCGGCGAACAGCCAACCCAGCATTCGCCAGCCGAACAGCGTGATGTCCCCCACCAGGCGCATGACCTCCAGCACCATGCGACCCAGCGCATGGATGGGAGTCAGTCGGGCGTCAAGGGTCTGAGACATACGGACTCGGGGGTGTGAGGGACTCGTACGACGGACAGCCTTGTCCGTTCGTTTCATCGACGGACAAGGCTGTCCGTCCTGCACTGCGAGGGCTGGGTTTCTACTGAATTTGTCGAGATGCAGCGAGATCAGTTCGGAGGCGATTGGCTCCAGTGCCCCATCCAAGCCAGGTTTGGAGTGGTGGCCTGCCCAATGGTAGGGCGAAGCTCCTGCTGAGCCGCGAGCTAGGGGACGCGCGGGTTGGCGTGAGCGGCTCGGCAGGAGCCTCGCCCTCCCGAGGACGGCAACTCCTCCATGAAGCGTTGACAGGGCACTACTCCGGCACCTCGACGTTGGCAGGGACGATCTCCGGTTCCGCTGACGATTCCTGCGGTGCCTCCCCCGTGATGGAGCGGGCCAGCGCCTTCGCATACAACTCATGCCCCAGGGCCGACAGCCCCGGTGATTTGCGGAGAAACAGTTGTTCCGGCTTCGGGGCTTGCAGGAACGCCGACAGCGGCACGACACACGGAATGCCTGCGGTCTGGCAGGCGGCCCGCAAGCGTTGGAACGGTGCCGTATTCGTCCAGCAGGCGTCCTTGGGAATCCCGTTCACCGCGCGGGCCTCGGGAGTGTTGCTGGCCTGCGGGCTGACCTGCCACGGCTTGGGAGTTGTCGACACCAGCAGCCTAGCCCCCAGCGCCTCGCACAGCTCTCGCATCGCCGCCAAGGGGGCGAACGCCGACTTGATCTCGGCTTCGAGGTCCGGCGAATCGTCAGCGGTCCAGCGATACCGCTGTTTGCGGTCGATCATCGTTTCCCCGGTCGAAGACATCTCCCGACCCCACAACTTCGCCAACTGCTGCTCGGCTTTCTGCACGACCAGGAACTCGTCAGAGAGTCGGGGCCGCTTGAGCTGACAGGCTTTGCGAGTCGCCGGATGCGTGGCCAGCGTGGGGTGCCCCTTCCGATCGAGCGACACAAACCGCCGGACCGCAGCGTCCTCCGCCACAGCGGACATGTCGAAATGCAGAACCACCAAGTCGGGCTGCAGAGCCAGCAACCGGTGCCGGAGTTGCAACGCCGCGATCCGAGGGCAACTGCCGGGAAGGCCCGCGTTGATGACCTCCACGTGCGCACCGTACGTCGCGGTCAGCAGCTCCTGCAACCGCGCGGGATAGGCGTCTTTGGCGGGCAGTTCCGCCGCCACGGTCGTCTCATCACCCAGACAGAGGACGCGGAGCAGACCCTTCGGTTTGGGCACCAGCGGCTCGGGGCCGCGCGCTCCAAAACTGTTGGTCGTAAAGAGGATCGGTTCGCCGGTATCGGGGTTCTGGAGCGTGGCCTTGGCATTCGGCAGCATCTCGACCCAGGTCGACAGACTCGGGGCGACCAACTGCTCTTCCAGAGAGAGATTGAGCGAGCCCAAAGCGGGTTGGCCGTTGACCGCCGACTGATATCGGTCAATCCTCAACCCGATTTCCAAGGTGCATATCACGAACGCCAGCAGACACGCTGCTGTCAGCAACCCTTTCAAATTCCGTCTCAGAGATTGCCACATGGGGCCGCCGTCGATTCCTTTCGAGCAGCACGCGCAGGGGGACACCCTTCCCCCGGGGGGCGGGATAGTAAGCGATTCTGGAAAAATTGGGCAATTGGAGTCGGAACGGCTCGTCGCAGAATTCGCAAGGATTGGTTGGATGCGTCAAATGGCGGTCGACTCGCATCCCCGAGGGATGCCAGAAATGTGTCGGTGGTCGAGCGCAGCGACACCACCGGCGATAGGCTGTGGCCCCTGCGGGTTCCATGTCGAGCGACGACGCGACCATTGCCGAACATAAACACTTTCGCACTCGCCTGACGTGCCCTCGTCCATCAGCGATACACGACCTCTCTGCTCCCTCTCCCCTACATTCGGCGCTGCTCTCGATGAGGACTCCACCGTGGGGGAGAGGGCCGGGGTGAGGGGGCCGTACGACGGACATCCTCGTCCGTCGACCCCCGACCACCGACGGACCAGGATGTCCGTCGTACCTCTCTATTTTCTCTCTCCTCAATTTCACAACCTACGGATTCACTATGCTGCTCTCTCTGTTCACGCACACTCACAATCCACAATTCCTCAACCATCTGGCCCGCTCGATCGATCGCCAAACGCACATCCACTTCGAATGGGTGATCGTCCCCGATGGCCATGACGAGATCGACGTGTTCCGCGCCCACGACGCTCTGGAGCACCTCCGCGACCCACTCCTCACGATGAAAGAGGCCCACCGCTGCCCTCACCCTCGGCACCGACGGCCGAGGGGCATTCCAAGACCCCATCCAATTCTCGTTCTGGAATAGCAACTCATTCTGATACTGCACCCGCCCCGAACAGGCCCGGTTCATCGACAGCCCCGTCCTGCTCGAAGCCAGCCGGGTGAAGAGCTTCTATATCCCAACGTGCGGTTCGCAAGTCACCATCCGAGGTAAAAGCCGAATGCGGTAGTTCCGCACCCACGAATCTGTGCGGGGGGCGGTCCGCAATGACCGTCCGTCCCGCAATTCTCCTGACTCCTTTCTCTGCATGCTGCAAACGTTGGAAGTCTGTGTGTGATGAGAGAATTTCTATGTCCCAGCTCGTGCGATGCCACCCCGCCTGCTGCCCACACGACGACGACAGCCACCCGCTCTGTCATCGCCGCCCAGACTCTGAATCTGTGCGACTCACGTTTGAAATTTGCGCACGCTGCGCAAGTTTCGATGGCTGAAACCCACTGTACCTTGAAGGGGTGGCACACACGCCCGCGAATCAGAGTGCGGCCCCAGACCGGCCTGATGAAACGGGCCAACGCTCGGCAGCCTGGGGCTTCTGGGTGACTGCGGTTTTGTGAGGCCACACTCCTCGCCTTGACATTATCAATCGAGCGATTAATCGGAGGATTTAATCGGTGTCTTTCTGTGAAATCTGTGTACCAATCCTTCCTCGGGTGAGCCTCGCCAGAGCGGAGAATTGGGACACAGATTACCCAGCGCGGCATAGCCGCAACCGTTGGGAAAACGATCAGCGATCAGCCAGAAAGCCAATCCACGTCGAGCGACCTCTGCACCCCTTCAGGGTGCAGAGTCTGGCTCGTTGAGGAGTGGTTTCTGGCTGACGACTGACGACTGACGACTGACAACTGATAGCTTCGGTTGCGGCTATGCGGCGCTGTGTGTATTAGGTTTCTTGCGGCCCCCTCTTCGGCAACCCGCCCAGGGACCGGCCACGGGAACTGAGACTTCAAACGGGCGGATGTGAGACAGTTCTCGGAGACACGTTTCGCCGGACGTGGGCGACGGGGCGTGCCTACCCGCCCTCTGGCGAGGGGCAGCGATGTCTGACTCGGTACCACGTGAAGGATACGTCGCACGGCCACTGAGATTCTGCCTGCGGGCGTTCCAGATCGCTCCATTACTCCGGCTTCTTCTCAGTCACCGGCTTGGCTGATGCGGGCTTCTTCTCGGTGGTTGTCGATGGCTTCTTGGTCGCCTCGGCCTCGGCTTTGAGCTTGGCAGCCGCAGTCCGCTTGGCGGTGGACTCGTCCCGCAACTCTTTCAGTCGGGTCACCTGGGCGAGTGTCAGCTTGCCTTGCATCTTCGTGTCGCGCTCGGCTTGCAGAACCTTGATCTGAGCGGCCAGCACCTCGATCTTGGCATCGTACTCATCGTCAATCT
>JAYTFV010000688.1:0-12728 GCA_043734065.1 Planctomycetota bacterium | reverse complement strand
GATTCATGTACGCCGCCGTCGGCAGCTACATCATCCAGGCATGGCGGCTGTTCGACCTCAAGATCGTGCATCACCCGCCCTATTGGATGGCGACGACGGTGGCGCTCGCGCTCTACGCCAACTTCTTCACGCATCACTTCATCGGCGACTACCGCTGGTACTTGGCAGCCTGTGCTCTGGGCCTCTATGCCCGGTCGACGGTGACGTTTCGGTCGTATAAGAGGGAGCTGCGAATGCCGCTGGTGGTGAGCTTGATTCTGATCGGGTTCTTCATCTGGCTGGCCGAGAACTTCGGGACGTTCTTCGGCCTGTGGGCCTACCCGCACCAGATCGGAGCCTGGGCCAGCGTGCATGTCAGCAAGTGGAGTGCCTGGACGCTGCTGGTGCTGATGTCGTTCACGATCGTGGCGAATCTCAAGCACATCAAGGCGACGATTCACGTCCCGCAGTAGTGGTCCACCAATTTCAACTGGTGAAGTAGCTGCACTCGCCAGAGTGCGGGCACCCCGCACCCCGTCAACGCTTGATTTGGAGGTTGGAGCTCAGGCTGAGGGGCAGTGACGTAGGCGATGTCGCTCCGCGACTCGCATTTCGACCGCGGGCAGACTTACTCGCTGAGGTTCCCCTTGTTCCGAGGAAAGAATCTGGCGCGAGGAATCTCAGTCGCGGAGCGACATGAGCTACGGCTTCGCGGCCTTTTCCTTCTCGCGTCGCGCCTTGTACTCCGCCAGAATCCCTTCCGGGTCATCCTTGAACGCCTGCTGGCAGCCGGTGCAGCAGACGTAGTACGTCTTCCCCGCGTGCTCGACCTTGATCGTGCCCAGGCCGCCGGTGACGATGCACTCGGGTCGCCCGTCTCCGGGGCCAGCGAGGCGCGCCCCTTCGCGGGTGTAGCCGACCTCCGCAATGCGAGTGTAGTTCTGCTGGTCCTCTTTGCGCTTCTCAAACAGGATCAACGTCCGCAGTTCGTTGAGGGTGGTGATCGTGATCCGGTGGATCTCCTTCTGCTCATCGGGAACCGAGACGAGTACGAGCTTGCTCTCCTCAATCTGGCCCGACAGTTCGCGGACGACTTTGTCGCTGTTGGTCCATTGCAGGTGGTACTTCCCCGGCACGACATCGGCCGTGATCTTGAGCGTCGTCGCCAGCTTCCCTTTGGTGACCGTCCCGACCAGTGCCGATTCCGTGGGCGAGAACTGCCAGGCCCAACTGGTATCCTCGCGCCAGGCACCGGTACTGGAGCCACGCCGCGTCTGGCCGGTTCCGCGCCAGCCCCCGATGAGGCCATTCCAGTGGGCCAGGGCTTCCTTCTGGGCCTTCAACACTGCGGGCGTCGGAGCTGTCGTCGCGGGTTCGTCCGCGGAGAGAGGGCACAGGCTGAGGACAGAGAGAGCTGCCAGCAGCATCCCGACAGATGTTTTCGAATGAGTATTCATGGACCGATTTCTAGTGAGGTGAGTGAGCCAGAGGACACGTCAGGCAAGACCGACGGCGATGGAGTGTCAAACCATGAGTGTCGCCTTTCGCTCCGCGAAAGGGCGGTCTTTCGCGGAGCGAAAGACGACACTCTCGGCCGGTGATGGCCTGACAATAGGACATGGTCCACAATAACATTCCGATTTGAACAGAAGGAAGGGAACGAAGGTAACGAAGGGGTCAATCTAAAGGCTCTTCGTTTCCTTCGTTCCTTTCTGTTCAAAATCATATCGGGAAGTTGTTTCGGACCAGTTCCTTAGCTACGGGGGTGTTGGCGTCGATGCAGTTTTCAATCCTACTGGCTTCCCGTCCAACTCCCAATCCTTGTGCAGCGGAATCTCCAAATGCGTCAGGGCCGTGGGCACCACATCGACCTGGTAGGTCTGCTTCTGGGGGGCGTTGACCTCGGCGGACGGTCCACTGACGATCAGGAACGTCCGCACGATGTCGGGGTTGGAGTGCCCATCGCCGTGGTCGGTGCCCGCCCCGCCGTGGTCGGTGCAGAGGATCGTCAACCAGTCCTCCTGGGCAAAAGTCTGGCGACTCTCCACCGCTTTCAACACCTGACCGATGTGGCCATCGACGCGCTCGATCGCCTGCGTGTACTCCTTCACCGTAGGATGGAATCCGTAGGTGTGACCACACTCATCGACCTGGCCCTGATAGAGAAACACCAGATCCGGGTCGTGGTTCCGCAGATGTTCACAGCAATGATCCGTCAGCTCGGCATCGTTCTTGATGTAACTCTCGGCCCCTTCGGCGGGCTGGTTCACCGTCTTGTCTGAGTCGCGGAGAATCTTCTGAGCGATCGGTCCCCAGTCACTGAACGAGGCCGTCCGCATTTCCGGCCTGACAGCCTTGGCCCTCACAAAAAAGTGCGGGTAGCTGTCGTACTTCGAACCAAAGAACCGGTTGTTGGTGACTCCATGCTTGTTCGGCCAGACCCCGGTCAGCAGGTTGGACCAGCCGGGCCCGCTGACGGTGTTGGCCTGATCGACGCGGTGCGGGGAGAGAATCTCGGTGCCCACGAACCGCGTCCCCCGCGCGATGAGCGCGTCGATGTGCGGCGTGTCGGCAGCCACCACCGCGTCGTGTCGACACCCGTCGATCCCGATCACGAGGATCTTCTTGCGGGGCGCTCGATTCGTGTCCTCGGCCCGCGCGGAAGCTGCGAATCCCAGGCACGCCACAACGGCGAAGACAATCGGCAGGGAGGGAGTGTTCATGCCTCCTATCATTCCCCGCCGCCGAGAAATTGGCAACAGTGGTTCGTCGAAAGTCGGGGCACCAACTTGCCGGATCAACCATAATTTTCTTGACATGCCACCTGCAGCCCCGGAACATCAGGCAGCGAGCAGTCCCCCGTTCCCAAACTTGTGTCGAGGTGTTTCATCATGAGTATCAATTCTATGACCAATGCGGCGGCTCAGCGTATGGGCACCTTCCCGGCGGGTCCAGTGGTAGCCTCTGTGCGGGAGTCTGGCCTCGAATCCGCCGCTCCCTCCGCAGCGGGTGACCGGGGAGTTCCCGCAGGCAACCCCCCGAAAGAGACGGCCACTGAAAAAGCGCTGAACACCCTGTTCGGGTATATCCCCACGGAGGTTGTCACGTTGTATGTGGCGGTTCTGGCGGCGATTGGCCAGAAAGGCACCGTGACATGTGCGGAGTGGGCGACATTCGGGTCGTTCCTCTTGGCCTGCCCCGTGGTGTTCTGGTTGACGTATGCCGCCAAGCTCAAGAATCACCAACAGCCGTTGCCCCTCCATTACTCGACGTGGCCGATTTGGGAAATGAGCGCAGCTACGGTGTCTTTTGGGACGTGGGCCTTCGCGTTGCCGGAGTCTCCGTTTAGCGAGTTCAAATGGTACTCGTCGGCACTCTCCGGCGTGACCGTTTTGATTACTTCGACCGTGCTGGGGCTGATCGCCCCGCTCTTCCAACAGCCCCCGGTCGACCCGCCGCCGGTGAACCCGCCGCCGGTCATCCCGCCGCCACCCGTCAATCCGCCCCCCGTAGGCGATGCTGGGTAAGAGTCACGTCGGCATACCATGCTCACGGCTCGCCGATCAGGCGAGCCGGATGGCGTCAGCCTCCGGATTCTTCCGCCCACCGAAAGAGTCCGGGGGCTGACGCCGCCCGGCTCGCCTGTTGTTGAGTTGCGGGCGGCAACTACGGACCGGGGTCTGGCGTGGAACCCTGGCCTCCACCCTCCTCACCAGAAACCGAATCCTGACCACCAAGGACTGACAACTCCCCCCCGATGACCTACGATGCCTTCACCGAAGCGGCGTCTCCGCCACTCCCTCACTCTGACCCGGTGCAGCCTCCATGTCCGACGCCTCGACCCAGCTCCAGACCGACGCCGCGCGTGACTCGATCGCCCGCCTGCAAAAGGCGTATACCGCGATCCGTGCCCAGATGGCGCACGTCATCGTCGGTCAGTCGGAGGTCATCGATCAGTTGTTGATCTCGCTCTTCAGTCGCGGGCATTGTCTGCTCGAGGGGGTGCCCGGCCTGGCCAAGACGCTAATGATCAGCACGCTGGCCCGGACGTTGTCGATGACGTTCAGCCGCATCCAGTTCACGCCCGACCTGATGCCCGCCGACATCACCGGAACGGACGTGCTGCAACAGAACAAGACGACCGGCGAACGCGAGTTCCATTTCATCCAGGGCCCGCTGTTCCACAACGTGGTTCTGGCCGACGAAATCAATCGCACCCCGCCCAAGACGCAGGCCGCCCTCCTCGAAGCCATGCAGGAGCGGCAGGTCACCGTCGGCCAGGTGCGGCACGTGCTCAACGACCCGTTCTTCGTCCTCGCCACGCAAAACCCGATCGAGCAGGAAGGCACGTACCAACTCCCCGAGGCCCAGCAAGACCGGTTCATGTTCAAGGTCTTCGTTAAGTACCCCTCATTCGCCGAAGAGAAACAGATCGCCATCCAGACCACCAGTACCAAGGCTAAGGACATCCTGCCGGTCCTCGGGGCTGAGGAAGTCCTCGAACTGCAACAGCTCGTCCGCGAGGTGCCGGTCTCCGACCACGTCGTGAACTACGCTCTGGCCCTCGTGCGGCAGACCCGCCTGAACCAGCCCGAAACCCCGGCCTTCATCACCGAATGGCTCAGTTGGGGGGCCGGTCCCCGCGCGGTGCAGTTTTTGTTACTGGGATCGAAGGCCCGCGCGCTGCTGCAAGGCCGGACGCACGTGACGACCGAGGACATCCAAGCCCTGGCGGCCCCGGTCCTGCGTCACCGCATCGTGGTGAACTTTGCTGCCGAGAGCGAAGGGGTGACGACGGATAAGGTCGTCGAGCGCATGATCGCCGAGACGCCGAGCAAAGAGAGCGACCTGAGCCGCGACCCGAGGTTCAAGACGATGTTCGCCGCGTAAAGTCGGACGGGCCTCTTTGGCCCGTCCTTCTGCCGCCAGAAACGCGAACCGAGTGCCACGGGCGAGGGCTTTGACTCGCCAACTGGGAGCGAATCACGGATGAGGAATCAAGGTTTGAGTCACTGCCACGCTCCTCAACACTGGCGGTCCCAAGCGATCGCCAGTGCCACCCGACGACTGGGCGTTCGCCATAGCCGTCCACGCCTTTCTCGGGAAGCGTGAGAACACCGGGCCGACGATTGAAGAGTGATACCCGGCTCGCCTTGGCAAGAGTTCGTGTATACTCAAATCACCCTGTCCGGCTTCTGCCCTCGTCTCCCTGGGAGATTCTCGTGTCGACCGCACCGTTTCGCCGTCTGACTCCCGAGCAGTATTTGGCGATTGAGCGTGGCGCGAGTACCAAGAGTGAATTTTATCGAGGCGAATTGTTCGCCATGTCGGGAGCGAGCTATGTTCACACTCGGATTCAATCCAACCTGCTTCATCGGCTGAATCAACTCTTGGAGGGAACTCCGTGTCAGGTGGTCGGAAGCGACTTGCGTGTCTGTGTCTCGGCCACGGGGCTGTATACCTACCCGGATGCGGTGGTCTTGTGTGGACTGCCGGAGTTCGCTGACTCACAATCGGACACGCTGACCAATCCAAAGATCCTGATTGAGATTCTGTCGGATTCGACAGAGGCGTACGATCGAGGAGAAAAAGCCAAACAGTATCGAAGCATCGTGTCTCTTCAGGAATATGTCCTCATTTCACAGAAGTCACCGCTGGTCGAAGTCTTCCTGCGGCATCCCGATGGGACATGGAGTCTGAGTGAAGCTGACACCTTGACAGGGATGATCACCTTGGAGTCGCTGGGGATCACGATTCCTTTGAACCAGATTTATGCGATGGTCGAATTTCCCAGCGATTCCCAGCTCCGCGTTGTCGTATAAAGTTCGAGAGTGAGAGTATCGAATCCGCAGGCACGCCTTGTGCATTCTCAGTCCCCGGAAGTGTTGCCTGCGTGATGAGTGCGGAGGCCCTCGGCGAGGAGCGCTGGGGGAATCCGAGCCAAACACCTCACGCGGCAGCCGGTTGCGATGCGATGACCCGAACGGATGTCTGCTCGGGAGCGTGTTGTTGTGTGCAATTTTTGCAATCCGCCGACCGGGCGATTGTAAGAGTTGCATTCAGGCATGGAGGCCGGGTGTCTATGAATGTCGCCGCATTTTGCATTTTGACCATGACAGCGATGGGTGTGGGCCCGCGCGGATACGTCCTCGAATTCAGCGGGAAGACCTGCCCCCCGTGCCAGCAGATGGCCCCCATCGTTTCCAAGCTGGAGCGGGAAGGGTTGCCGATTCGCAAGGTCGATGTCGAGGAGGAGCGGGCGCTGGCCGATCAGTACCAAGTCTCTTCCATCCCGACCTTCATCCTGATCGTTGATGACCAGGAGGTCGAGCGGATGAGCGGTTCACAAGCGGAGGGACGCATCCGCCAGATGCTGGCCCGGGTTCCCGTCCCGGCACGAGCACCCGCGAACGATCGGCTGGCGGTCGACTTGGGAGACTCGGCTCCACTCCCGCGCCCCGAGGTGACGGTCCCCAGCGAGCCTCGCCCGTCGAAGCCAACCTATGACAATTCTGTGGCCGATAATGACGAATCTCCCAAGGGACTCTGGCCCTTCAAGAAGAAGTCCAAGCCACAGGCTCCCGCCACCGTGCGCGGCAACAACCCAGCTCCCATGCCGAAAGCGGATCTCGTGGCGACCGCTCCCGTCACGCCGATGGACTCCAGCGTCCGCGTGCGGGTCATGACCGGCAACAAACTCGTACGCGGCTCGGGCACGATCATTGAGAGCCAGGCCGGTCGCACCACCATCCTGACCTGTAGCCATCTCAGCCGCGGTGCGACGGATGACACCAAAGTCGAAGTCGACATCTTCCGCAATGGTGTGCCGACGACCTATGTCGGCACGCTCGTCGGCTCTGACAAGGAAGCCGATATCGGATTGATCACCATTCCGACCGGCGAGGCATTCCCCGCGACTCCGCTGGCCTCCGCCTCGCTCGTCCCCGCGATCGGAGCCAAGGTCGTGAGTATCGGCTGCGGAGGCGGCGGAGTCCCGTCCCGCGAACAGCTGCGCGTGACGGATGTCAATCGCTTCACGGGGCCGGACACGCTCGTCTGCACGGGGATGCCGGTCCAGGGGCGATCGGGCGGCGGGCTGTTTGATGAGTCGGGGGCGTTGGTCGGCGTTTGCTTCGCCGCGGATGAGACCGGCAAGGGCGGCGTCTATTGCGGCGTGAAGCCGATCTACGAACTGCTCGCGAAGTATGACATGGGGCACTTGATTCCCTCGTCCGGGGAAGAGACGCAGGTCGCCGAGTCCGAAGCCTCCCTCCCGGCATCCGAACTGCCTGGAGAAACCCATTTGGGTGACGAGCACCCCTTTGCCAAAGTGCCAAAGAGTCCACCGGCCAGCCAGGCCGCAGAGCCTCCGAGCCAGTCTCCCAGTGCCGAGGCATTCGCTGCCGATGACGCGGAAGTCGTGGTCGTGATCCGCAGCCGCTCCGCCGGAACCGCCGGAGACAAGGTGATCCTGATCCACAAGCCCAGCCGCAAGTTCCTCCAGTTTGTGGAAGGCGAGGTGTCGGGCGATGCAGAGGGTTCGGCCCCGCTGACACGCCAGTCGCCAGTCGTGCCGTTTGAAGCGCAGACGGCTCGTGTCATCCGCACGAAGCCCTCAACGCAGACCTTGCAGCCGACCGGCCTGGAGACCCAGCGCGAGCTGCGCCCGTACGTGCGCTCGGTGCGTTAGTGCCGAAGCGACCTTCGACTGTTGGAGTTCAGCCTTTAGGCTGCCTCGACCGCGCTGGGCGATCAGGCATTGCCAGTCCCAAGACAGGCTGAAGCCTGAACTCCAACAGCCAACAGACTTCCGAAGTCTTCCGAGACTTCGGAAGTCTCTCCTGCGCTTGGACGCGGGTTCCAGACGCCCGCGTTCTGGCGAACGCAGCTACTCCGGAAACAGCAGTCGAGAAAGCCACACCGTCGGCAGGTCCGGCTGCAGGAGCGGGGCCGGGCGGTTCATCCGCTGGAGGACGTTCTCCGCAGCCAGGTATCCACTGCGGACCGCCGACTCCATCGTCGCGGGCCAGCCGGTTTGGGTCCAGTCGCCCGCGAGTTGCAGGTTGGGAATCGGGCTTTGCTGAGTCGGGCGAATGGCATCGATCCCCGGAGTCACCGAGAAGACCGCGCGGCGCTCGACGACGAGTCGTCCCTTAATCAGTTGAGCGTCGCGAGCCTCGGGCCAGATCGCTCGCAGTTCATCAGCGACGGTGGCCACGGTCGCCTCACTGCCGAGGGCTTCGACATCGCGGCTGGCGCTGATGACGACCTGGCAGTACCAGCCTTCGTCCGACAACTCGCCCGGTGTCGAGCGATTGAACATCCACTGACTCAGCCGGTCGACCAGTACCGCATGCGGCAGCTCGGTCAGCGGGCGATCGAACCAGAGATGTACGCTCGCGATCGGGGCCGTTTCTAAGGCTGCGAGTGTCGCCTTTTGCTCCGCAAAAGAACGTCCTTTTTCGGAGAAAAAGGCGACAGTCCCCGCTTCCAGCAGCGGCAGTAGACGATATGGCGGCACCGTGACGATCACGTCTTCCACGGGGACAACCTCTCCCGTGCGTGTGGTGACGTGCGTGATCCGCTCGCCGTCCCCGTGCAGGCTTTCGACAGGCGTCGAGCGATCAATCCGCACGCCGCGACTGGTCAGCCACTCGGCGGCCAACTCGTCGTAGAGCCGCGTCAGCGACACGGTGGGAATTAACACTTCCCAGCCGGTGCGGTTCTTCGCGAATCCATCGAGCAGCACCTTGCGGGCATACGCGGCATCGATCCGGTCCAGCGTCTCACTGAGCGCACTGACCAGCACCAAATGCCAGAACCCGCTGCAAATCCGCTTCGACTGGTGATGCTGCTCAAGCCAGTTTGAGAGATTGACACCTCGCAGCTTAGAACTGGGAGTGCGCATTAAACTCGACAAACCTAACAAAAGGCGCAGCCTCTCGCCCCAGGTCAGCCAGTGCAGCGACGCCAGCGACGGGAACAGGTGCAGCGGAGCCGGGAGCGGGGCCGCTCGCATGACCGTCGAACGCCCGGTCGGCCCGATGAACGTCAGCGACTTCTCACGCCGAAAGTACGGCCCCGCGCCGATCGCTTCGCAGAAGTGAGCGAGGTTCGTGCAGCACCCCATACTCACATGCTGGCAGTTGTCCAGTTCTTCGCCATTCGTCGGATCGATGAATGACGACGCCCGCCCCCCGAGTTGTTGCCGCGACTCGAGAATGCGACAGGGGACTCCCTGCGATGCTAGGCTGGCAGCCGCAGCCAAACCAGCGAGGCCGCCACCGATGATGATTACTGGCTGGGCAGAAGGAATTGAGATCACGCGTTGCTTTCCCGGAACGGCAACAAGGCAAGATGAATAAGTGAGAGACAAGCCTACTGCGATTTAGTTATGAGTCTTGTGCATCAGATGATCGAGGAGGGCGTTTTGCGAGTTCGGGAAACACGACTCCCCCTTTCTCTAGATTACAATCAGGGCATGCTGGAACGAGGTTAGCTATATCGTCGTCGCCAGATCCAACGAGAGGATCCAGGTGGTCTAGGTGCATGTACTGTCCCTGCCAAGTCTCAAGAGGTAGTCCGCAGTGATAACACTTTCGACCGTACCGCATCCATATTTGCCTCCTGACCTTAATCGACCACTTTCGCCTTGATACACGTGGGCGAACTGTTTCGTCCTGATAGACAACGTGCATACGTTCCAGACTCGCAACCCACTGTTCTCGGTGCTGGCTTCCATAACGAGCGAGCGTTCGTTTGACATCATCGCAAATCTTCCATGCTGCGTCAGCATAGGGACGCAGTTCGGTAGGCAGTACTTCAAGGAGGTGTTTCTCGGGCAAATACAAAAAGATGCCGTTTACAACGATTGCGGCCTTTCGATCCTTCTCCAACAGTTCTTGAACGAGTTTTGCAGCACGTGCCGCCAAGAATTCCAACGATCGTTGCGCATCCAAATCAATATCTAACGGGATTTGTTGTTCGATCTGATCAGGAACAGTAATAGGGCATTGGCATCCAGGGCACTGTCGAGTTCGCCCTCGAGCTCGATTCCGAGCACTGATCCGTGCATCGCATTGAGGGCAATGGAACTCAAATCGATCGAGAGGATTCATCGTTGATGTTCGCTTGAGTACGCGTAGGCCCACCGAAGTTGAAATGCCTGTCTCCGGAATGGTGGGCCTACGCCCAAAGCGGATGATCCCACCTTACTGGAGAACTCAATCCCCATGCAGTGTTCGCAACCGCCCCGAGGTTCGCAGCATCCACTGGATGCGTTCGAACTCATCCAGCCAGTCCTCCATCACCGACAGCGTGAGGTCATCGCCCAAGGCGATCCCGGTCGAACAGGCCGCTCCGGTCAGTGAGCCGATCAAGCTGCGGTACTTCGAGAGCGTGCGGTCGCCGTAACGTCCGCAGACGTGGCCGTCCTCGCTCAGGAACACCACTGACGGGACGCGGGCAGCACCGCACGTCGACATCGCCTGTCCCAGATCGGGGTTGGCATCGCGATCGAAGTAGCGGATGTCGATCAGCGGGCAGGCTCTCGCAAAGTGTTCGAACATCGGGCACTGGTTGACGCAGTCGCCGCACCAGGTTCCCGCGAGGACGATCACCTTCATCTGCCGCGTGAAGCTGCCGAGCAGGGCCTTCTGCGGGTCACACAGCGAGACGCAGTCGAAGAACTCCTTCCAGCGACGCTGCTGGTCGGGCGAGCCGTACTTCTCCAGGAAGGCACTGTACGACAGCCCCTCAGCAAACTTGGCGGCGAAATCCATCGGGGTCATTCCTGGGTCGAGTCAGAGGGCAGGGCGGCATCGCGCAGCTGGGACGCATGTCGAGTGATCTTATCAAGCGCAGCCTGGAATTCGCGAGCGGCGGACGAACCTTCCAAGAGGAGCGGGTGGTGCAACATCACGATACTGGCGCACGCTCGCGAAGCATTCGGCAAGCCACAGACTGCTCGAAACCGACGCCTAGCATGGATCTGATGCAGCCCCGCAAACCCCGGATCGAGGGCGATCCCCTCGGCCCGCATCGCTCGACAAAAGCGTTCGCGTGGCAGTCCATCAAATGCAGTCGGATCGTACCAGAACCCGAGTTTGTAGTAGACAGGCAGTGTCGTCTTTTGCTCCGCAAAAGAACGTCCTTTCGCGGAGCGAAAGGCGACACTCGTCGCAGCGCTCCGATACGGCGTCAGTCCCGGCAGGTCTCGCAACTCGGCGACCACTTCGGCTCGTGCAGCATTGGCCTGTTCCAGATGCCCCCACTGCGGCAGCAGCAGTGCCGCTTGCATCTCCGACAACGGGTACGCCTCGTTGCCTCGTTGAGTATAGAGCCGAATCCGCTGCGCGACTTCGGGCCGCGCGGTGAGAACCGCCCCCCCTCGTCCGGCGGTCACCAGCTTCGAACCGCCGAAGCTGAGTGTCGCCACATCGCCCCATGTGCCCGCAGGCCGCCCATCAACCACAGCTCCGGGGGCTTGACACACATCCTCAATCACCGCGATCCCGCGCCGGTCGGCGATCTCACGCAGGCCCGCCATATCGACCAGACCGCCCTGCAAGTGCGAAGCGATCACCGCTTTCGTTTTCTCCGTCACCGCCGCCTCGACAGCAGTCACATCCAGCTGCGCATCATCCCCCCGACAATCAACCAGCACCGGCACCGCCCCCAGCAATATCACATTGGTGAAGTTCGCCTTGAAGTCATACGCCGACAGGATCACCTCATCCCCCGGCCCGACCTGACAACCTCGCAACGCCAACTCCACCGCAGCCGTGCCGCTAGCACAGAGTTGGACATGCTCTCGATTCAGCGATTCCGCGAGGGCCGCCACCAGCCGAGCGGAATGCGGCCCGTGATATCGCCCCCAGTCGCAGGAAACCCGCAACAACTCCAGCACCGCATCCGTCTCAACAGTCCGCCGAGGCCAGACCGGTGGCCCCTCCGGTCGAACCGGCATACCACCAAGCAGGGCAGGGAAGTCGTCAGTGGACATGGCTAGCGGAGTGAACTCGAACTGGGGGCGACTCGCAGTGTCACCGATTCGCTGAGAGGTCGCCACAACTCAGTCGTGCTGGGCGTCTGACGAAGCCGTACGCGGCAGTGAGACGTTTCAGAGGCACACAAGAATCCGGCGGAAGCGTACGCTGTGGAACGCAGGCGGGGCCTATGAGGCTTGGGTATCTTGGTGCAGATCGTCGCCGTTGTATGACTGGATGTACATGATCGGCCCCCCGGAAGCGTGGATTCGGTCTCCGTCGAACCACTGATTGCCGCGACCGGTGGCGAGAGGTGCCTGCTGATCGGGAAAGGGCCAAGAGCCGTATGGGTCGAAGGAAGCCAGAGTGGCGAGCAACTTACTGCTGGCGTAGCGCGATTCTCGACCGAGCGACCTTTGCTCCAGATACGGGTTGTGCTGCAGCCAGCGGGCTTCCATCCCGATCAATGTCGCCTCCGAGAGAGGGGACCAGTTGGTTCGACCCTCCAGCGGCTTGGGGAAGCTGTCGTACCGACTCACATCTTCAGGGAAAAAGAGATATTCGTTCGCCCGGTACAGAGTTCCGTAAAGCTCCGGAATGTCGAACGGAGCTCGCGGGCAATCGCCACTCTGCGTCGGTTCCTGGATGGTGCGGTTTGACCACTCGAGGACCACATTGACATCTGAATCATACATCGCTTCATTGTGAGCGAAGAAAATGAGGATGATCTCCCCCCCCAATTCAAACGGAAACAAATCGAGC
>JAYTFV010000687.1:0-3024 GCA_043734065.1 Planctomycetota bacterium | reverse complement strand
TGGGTTCACGAGGGCGGGATCGCGACGCCGCTGATCGTGCATGGACCGAGCGTGATCGCCTCGTCGAAAGGGGAGCTGCGCCATCAGCCGGGCCATGTGATTGACCTGTGGCCGACGCTGACGGGGCTGGCTGGAGTGCGTGAATCATCACTCCCCGAAGGAGTGCCGGCGCGCCCCGGAGTGGCTCTCCAATTCGGTCCGTCGGATGCACACGCCGAGCGCGAACTCTGGTGGGCTCACGAAGGCAACCGGGCGCTCCGGGTCGGCGACTGGAAGCTCGTCGCCGCGAAAGGCGACCCGTGGGCGCTGTATGACCTGAAAACTGATCGCGCCGAGCAGAAGAACCTCGCCTCCCAGAACCCCGACAAGGTTCGCGAACTGACCGAACTCTGGGAGCAGCGCTCGAAGGAGTTCCAGCAACAGGCCCACACCCCGTAGGACGGCAAAGTAGCTACCTTCGCCAGAAGGTGGGCGAAGGCTGTCGGCGTTCTCGATCGGGGCAGACGATCGTAGCGGCTGCCTCATCTGTCGGACGCGGGTTCCACGCAGCCCACGTTCTGGCGAACGTGGCTACGTCGCTCACGCTGCCTTCTCGCCGACGTTGGTCACGCACTGCTGGATCAACTCCCCGACCTGCACGTTCTCGGCCTGGCCGTCGTAGTTCAGCAGCGTGCGGTGCTTGAGGACTTCATCCGAGAAGTAGCGGATGTCGTCGAAGGAGACGTGCGCCCGGCCCTGGCTCAGCGCTCGCACGCGAGCCGCGCGGATCAGGGCTTGAGCCGCACGCGGGCTCGCTCCCCAGCGGACGAAACGCTTTACGCCTTCCGGAGCCTCGGCGGATTGCGGATGCGTCGACAGCACCAACCGGCAGGCGAAATCCCGCATCGGGTCGGCCACCACCACCTTCTGCAGCACATCGCGCAGCTGCATGATCCGCTCGGAATTCAGCAGCTTCTGGAGCGACACCTGTTGCCGCAGAATCGTGCGGTTGACGATTTCATTGAGTTCCGCGAGGGACACGAACGGGACGTTGATCTTGAATAGGAACCGGTCGAGTTGGGCTTCCGGCAAGGGGTAGGTGCCCTCCTGTTCGAGAGGGTTCTGCGTGGCCATCACGAAGAACGGCTGCTTGAGGCGGTGGATCGTGCCTGCGGTGGTGACGGTGCCTTCCTGCATCGTTTCCAGGAGAGCGGACTGTGTCTTGGGGGTGGCGCGGTTGATTTCGTCGGCGAGCAGGAGTTGAGTAAAGATCGGGCCGGGGCGGAACTCAAACTGGTAGCGGCCCTTCTCATCGGTCTGCATGACGTTGGTGCCCACGATGTCGGCAGGCATCAGGTCGGGCGTGAACTGAATCCGTTTGAAGTCGAGGTCCAGCACCTGCGACATGGCCTTGATGAGTTCGGTCTTGCCGAGGCCGGGCACCCCTTCGAGCAGCACATTGCCACCGCAGAAGAGGGCCGTCATCGCCGCCTCCACCACGCGGGCCTGACCGACAATGAGCTTGCCGATCTCGGCGCGAACGGCTTCGAAGGTCGCTGCGAAGTCCTGGGCCTCAGCCTTCATGGCCGCCATGTCGAGAGCTGGGGTCGAGGTGTCGACTTCGAGGATGTCATTGTCTGAGGGAGTGTTCATCGGGGAGACCGTTGAGGGTTGAGGGGTGATAGCGAGCGGGGGACGTCAGTCCCCCGTGTTGTGGGAGCGTTCAATGGAAAGCCAAGGGTGGCCGACTCACACGTCGCACTGGCACGGGGGACTTACGTCCCCCGCTCGCTGCGGGTGAGCAAGAGGGATTCGCACGCGGAACCGGCGGCTGGCGCCGTGCCGCTACTTCTCCCCGTCCTGTTGCCGTTTCCGTTTGAGATCGAGCAACCGACTGGTGGTCGAGGTGTCTTCGATCGGCTGCTTGACGACGGGGGGCTTGGGGCGAGACGAAGCGGGAGCCGAGGTGCGGTCGGGGGCGGGGGCGGGACTGGCCTTGTTGAGGAATGCGGGGGATGTGTCTGGACTGGTCGAGGCTGGCCGCGCCGCCGGGCGTTGGCCCTTGAGCTGGCTGCTGACCTCCTGCTTCCGGGCCAACAGCGTCCCCATCGTCGCGGTCGTGGCTTTCACCTTGCCGAATCCGAGGCTGGCCAGAATCATCTTCCCGTCAATCTGGATACGCCGGATGCCGACATCGAGTGGGATCAAACAGCAGAGTGCGATCAAGAACCAGTCGAAGACAGGCTGCGAGGTGGTCTTGGTCTGGCGGCGATTGAAGATCTGCTGCGCGGCGGCTTGGGCGGTCTGTGTATCGGTGTCGGCGTCCAGCATCTGCCCACCGGTTTGCTCTTGAATCTGGCGGAGGATGTTCCAGTTGCTAGTGAACTTCAGGTACTCGGGAGAGTAGCTGACGATGAACCCGCCGGTGGCGCGGTCTTCGCGCGGACCCGCTTTGCCGAGCAGAGTCACCTGATACCGACCGGCTCCCCACTGCGGGAACTCGGCCTGATAGCGGCGCGGGGCGACCTGTTTAAGCGTGACCATCTCGCGGCGATCATTCGGTCCGGAGATCTGAGCCGCCACATCGAGGAACATCTCGTCGGGGTGAAAGTCCTCGGCCATCACGACCCCTTCCGCTCCCGTCGAGTAGGCCCACATTCGCAGGTGGCCCGGCTGACGGACTCGCGAGATGCGGATCATCAGTTGCTTGATGAACGGGTCGAACTTCGCCCAATTCACCCACTTCGGGCCGAGGAAGCTGGTGAAGTCGGCGGTATACGCTGCCGTCGTGCCGAGTCCATACCGCCAGACGGAGAGGATCGGGTCGTCGATGCCCGCATCCCCTTCCGGACGCGTGAACAGGATGTTCTCCGGCAGCCCCGACTCCTTGAGCGAGGTCAGCACGTACCCATCCAGGTGCGGGATCGCGTCGATCCCCCGCAGCACCGGCGAGGCGAACCCCGACTCCACCTTCACGTCCCCCTTGAACACCATGTTCCGCTTCAGCGTCCGGGCTTCCTTAAAGAAGATCGTCGGCAGCTTGTT
>JAYTFV010000686.1:0-3157 GCA_043734065.1 Planctomycetota bacterium | reverse complement strand
CTGTTTCGCGACATCATGCAGGAGAAGGGTGAACTGCCGATCGACCTGCCCCTCGGCGGAGGCGAGGCCGCTCCCGAGAAAGTCAAACCCGGCCCTCACGGCGCGAAGCCTCCCGTCGAGGCGGACCCCGCGGCCGAAGTGGCTCCCGTCGACGAGGTAAAACCCAAGCCCGCAGCCCAGACGAACTACGTCATGATCGTACTGCTGGGGCTGGTCGGAGCCGGAGCTGTGGGGGGAATACTCTGGCTGACGCGGAAGCCGCCGAATCGATATACCTCGATAATCTCTGGAGAGTCGATGGTGGCGGCGACCGTGCGTGAGCCGGAAGTGGAGATCGAGTTCGACGGGCCGAGCGAACCACAGCCGCCCCCCCCCGCTGATCCAGCCCCGAAACCGAAGGCGACCCGCTTACCGGGGAAGCCGAAGACGGGACCATCCTGACTCCGTGAGGCACGATTCCAAAGGACACTCGCCAGCCGTATACTGCACCCCTTCCGACTCCCACATCGAGTTCCTCCATGAAACGCACATGGCTTCCCATCGCCGTCCTGGCCCTGGTTCTGTTCCCGGTGTCCGCCTTCGCGATTGATTACGTCACGCAACGCGGAGTCGAGAAACCGATCGGGGGTGAGATCAAGACCATCACCAAGACGGAGGTCGTCGTCTTCCAGAAGGTCGGGAGCAAGGAACATAAGATCCCGGCCAACGAGGTCGAATTGGTCGTATGGGGGGGGGCTCCTCCCGAATTTACGGCGGCACGCGGACACGAAGAAGCGGGAAACTACCCCTTGGCCATGACGACGCTGACCGAGGCTGCCGACGCCGCCAAGGGAGCCGATGCCAACATCCGGGCCGACATTGATTTCTTCATTGCCCGCACAGCCGCCAAAATGGCCATCGCGGATCCAGTTCAAGCGGATGTGGCCTTCGCCAAACTGAAAGCCTTTTCGACCGCCCATCGCGATAACTTCCGGTTCTATGAGGTGCAAGCCCTCCTCGCCGAAGTGGCCCTGCGGACCAACCAGGCTCCGGTCGCAGACTCAGCGTTCACCTCGCTGACCACAGCTCCCTGGTCCGACACCAAGATGTTGGGGCAGATCGGATTGGCCCGCGTGCAACTGGCGGAGAAGAAAGTCGCCGCTGCCAAAATGGGGTTTGACGCGGTCGTCGCTCTGGAAGCCAAGACCCCGGCGGAAGTGGCTCGCCATCTGCAAGCCATGCTCGGGCAGGCCCGCTGCATGCAACTTGAGATGCACCATGCCGAGGCCCTCGTCGTCCTCGAAAAGATCGTCGAGCAAGCGGACGCTGAGGAGACCCGGACTCTCGCGGAAGCCTACCTGTTGCAAGGCGATAGCCTGGTCGGCCTGGGTCAGAAAGAGAAGGAGAAGGACGCCGTCCTGGCGTACCTGCATGTGGACGTGATCCCGGCCCTGGCTGCCGAAGCCGACCTGCACGCCGAAGCCCTGTTCCATCTCTCCAAGCTCTGGGGTTCGATCGGCCAAGCGGCCCGCGGCGAGGAAGCCTCCGGGAAGCTGCAACAGCTCTACCCGAAGAGTGAGTGGGTCAAGAAGTTGACGGCCGGTTGAGCCCGCAGCGTAGCCACCTGCGCCACGTAGCCACCTTCGCCAGAAGGTGGGCGAGCCAGTGTCGAAGTGACATTCGCGAGAACGCTCCGCTGGGGTTGTCTGGTGTGTTTCGAAGCGTGTCCGCGCGGCCCACGTTCTGGCGAACGTGGCTACGGCGCTCTCGCTTTATCCCAACTGGCGTCCGAGTGCGGTGGCCACGACCCGGCATTGGTCCATCGCCTTGGCGAAGAGCGCGGGCGAGATGGTCTGGCTGGCGTCGCTCATGGCTTTCTTTGGGTCGGGGTGGACTTCCACGATGAGGCCATCCGCCCCGCAGGCCACCGACGCCACACACATCGACGGGACCAGTGACGCAATCCCGGTCCCGTGACTCGGGTCGACGACGATCGGCAGGTGCGTCCGCTCCTTGAGGTACGGTACGCTGGCCAGCGGCAACGTGAACCGCGTGTGCGTCTCGAACGTGCGGATGCCGCGCTCACACAGGATCACCTCCTGGTTCCCCTGGTCGAGGATGTACTCGGCTGCCAGCAGGAACTCCTCCATCGTGGCGGACGGGCCTCGCTTCAGCAGCACCGGCTTGCGGATCTTGCCGACCGCCTCCAGCAGGTGGTAGTTCTGCATGTTGCGAGCCCCGATCTGGAGTACATCCGCGTACTTCGCGACGAGGTCCACGTGGGCGGGCGTCATGACCTCCGTGACCACAGCCAGGCCCGTCACGTCGCGGGCCTTCGCTAGGAGCTTCAGTCCCTCTTCCTTCATCCCCTGGAACGAGTACGGGCTGGTGCGCGGTTTGAACGCCCCGCCCCGCAGCGCGGTCGCTCCCGCCGCTTTGACCTGGATCGCGGAGTCGATGATCTGGGCCTCGCTCTCGACCGAGCACGGCCCCGCGATGACGCCGATCCGCCCACCGCCGATGACCAGATCGCGAACCGTGATGATGGTTGGCTCCGACTTGATCTCCTTGCTCGCTACCTTATACGGAGCCAGAATCGGCACGACCTGCTCGACCTCTTCATAGGCCGCCAGCGTGTCCCGCTCCGTGCCGCTCCGCTTCTCGCCAACAGCGGCAATGACAGTGCGTTCGGTGCCGGTGATGACGTGGGCTTTGAGTCCGAGTTCTTCGACCCGGCGGATCATCCGCTGGATCATCTCGTCGGTGGCTCCGGATTTCATGACAACGATCATGGGTCAGTCTTTCTGAATCGAGAAGGGTGTTGAGCCGCGACTCCACGAGGAGCGCCGCCCAACAAAAAAAGGCTCCTGAAATCGCGGGGATTTCAGGAGCCTGGGTGTCTTCGATGAGCCGGTCACACGCTCAGCTTCGACCCGGCCCGGAAATCCCGGTGGGGCTAAAGTCAGAGAACCGCCAATACGACTGGAACATTTCCGGCAGTGGCTCGCGATTCAGAGGTGCATGTGCGTCCGACATGCGATTGAGTGTCGGATGATCTCCGGCCCTCGTCAAGGGAGTTTGAGAAAATGAGTCGGGAGTCGAAAGTCGGGAGTCGAAAGTCGGGAGTCGAAAGTCGGGAGTCGGGAGTCGGGAGTCGGGAGTCGGGAGTCGGGAGTCG
>JAYTFV010000685.1:0-5005 GCA_043734065.1 Planctomycetota bacterium | reverse complement strand
TCACGAACACCTGCATCTCAGGTGGTCCAGCCCAGGTGAGATAGTCGCCCCACTCATAGGTGTTAAACACCTGCCCCTGCGGAGGTTTTTCGCGGAGATGCGCAGTCACTCCCAGCGGAGTCAGAGAGGACACCGCTTTCTGGTAGCTCTTCGCGGCCAACTGGGCGTCCTGCGGCTGGCCGTGCAGCAGCCTGACGCCGAACGGAGTGAAGGCAAAGAAGATCCAGCACAGTCCGCAGGCCAGCACCGTATTCAGCCCCGAACGCCGCCGCTCCTCGACCGGGCGACCGAAGTTCTTCCAGCGGATCGCCGCCAGATGGACCCCGACATAATAAGCCGCCAAAGGGGCCCACCAGTTGATCAATCGAGAGGTCCACAAGGTCGCCAGTCCGAAGCCGATCAGCGACAGCAACTCACCACATTGCACCCGCCGTGGACTCATGCGATACAGCAGGAACAGCCCGATCGTGATCGCAGCTGCAGCTTGGCCTTGCAGCATCCGCAGCGAGAGCGGCGACCACTCGAACAGGTCTTCCAGATTGGGGTTTGACGCCACGGCGAAGATCTCGCCATAGATGCCGATGCCATACGGATTGAGCAGCACCGCAGCCGCCGCGATTTGAGTGAGGAGTACCAGCCGGCGGGCCTCGCTGTCACGAAACGCAGCCCAGATTCGTCCGGTCCGCCAGATGACATCGAAGACGCGCCCGATCGCCATCAGTCCCAGCAGCCCCAGCCCCATGATGAACGAGCCGTGCATGTTCGCCCACAGAGCGAAAGTCAGTGGGACCACCCACCAGTGCCAGCGGCGACCGACCGCAGCTGTGGCCACGACAATCACGAGAGCAAAACAGGCCAAGCCCGCCAACTGGGGCCGCACGACCAGCAGTTGCTGATACGAACCCCAGCCGAACGTCAAGAACGTTACCAGTGTGGCGATCAGACTCCCGGTCCGTTTGTAAACCGCTCCCAACACCAGCGCAAACGCCAGCGAGATCAGTCCGGCATACATGAACTGTGCCCCCGCCACGTCGAAGCGAGTCACCAGTTGATAGCCGATGATCTGACTCAACCACGCCGTATCGACAAACGGCACGCCTCGGGCCAGCGGCATCAGCGGCTCGACTTGCGGCACCGCCTTCGCAGCCCAAATCCACCGGCCATAACTCAGATGCCCCCACAGATCGCCGTGCCACAGCGGCTGATAGCTGCAAATGGTGAACAGCAAGCCGAGCAGGGCGACGAGCAGCACGGCCCGGCGGGTCAGTTGGTACTCGGGCGGAATCCGGTCCTGGAGGACGGACAAATCCGGTTCGCGACGTTCGAAGAACGGCTCGGACACGACAGCCTCGCGCGTCGGTGGAAAGTGGATACTCATCAACACGAACCCCCATGATAGCGTCCCGCCGTCCCACGATGTGGCGTTTCGGCAGCACTCCGCTATGAGCATAGGGTTCACTCGGACCTCGGTCGCGAGGGGAATTGGTTCCCTGGTGGATGTCGACCTGGAGGAGATCGAATTTGCCGCCAGTGCCGATTCTGACGACTCCCGTAGCCACGTTCGCCAGAACGTGGGCGACCGGAACACGCTGTCGGGTACAGAAGAGACTTCCGAAGGAGTGTGGTCGCCATTCTACGCAGGGACAACCCCTGCCATCACACTCTTCGCCCCAAAGGGGCCTGACCCGATAGCCCAGGGCGGAGCCCTGGGAATGCAGGGCCCATCACCAATCAAGGCCCAACGGGCCGCCACGCGCTCCCTCTCAGACGCTTGGTGCTGAAGAGAAAGACGATGATTCAGAACAATGTTTGACGCCTGCTGACCGCCCTTTGTGCGGAGTCGAGTGACGGCCCGTTGGGCCTTGAGAAATGTTTGGCATCCGATTTCCCAGGGCTGCGCCCTGGGCTGTCGAGTCAGGCCCCGTTGGGGCCGGGGAGTGAGAACATGCGTAGAATGGCGACCACATTCCTTCCGAAGTCTCGGAAGACTTCGGTAGTCTTTTATACTTCACGCGGGCCGGATTGAGGCCGTAGGACGGACGTCCTTGTCCGTCCGAAAACGAGGGATTCTTCACGGACGGACGAGGACGTCCGTCCTACGAGATGTGTCATCTATTCCCGCGCGGAGTATAGCTGCCGCGACAGTCGAAGCAATTCGCTGACCTTCTGGCGAAGGTGGCTGCGACGGACGCATCGTTCGCCACGAATGCGTCCGCCCGATCGCTTGCGACCGGCCTCGAACAGCCGGTACACTTTCCCGCTTCTCGCTGGCACCCGGTTTGGCCAGCGGTCGTCGGCGTGGCACGATGTCCGGCTCAAATCACAGAAGTCTCGATGGCGAAAGAAGTTCGCGCGATCGAGGCAACCTTCCTCCAGGAGATTCCAGTGACAGTGAAAGTGGCCATCAATGGCTTCGGTCGTATCGGTCGGCTTGTGTTTCGCGCGATGGTAGAGCAGGGAATCATTGGCAAGGACGTGCAGGTCGTCGCCGTCGGCGACATCGTTCCGGCGGACAACCTCGCCTACCTCGTGAAGTACGACTCGGCACAAGGCCGGTTCGCGGGCGAAGTCTCCTCCAAGAAGTCGAGCCCGGATAAGGCCGAGGATGACATCCTCGTCGTCAACGGCCACGACATCGCTGTCGTCAGTGCCAAGTCCCCTGCCGAACTCCCCTGGAAGGCGATGGGCGTCGATGTCGTCATCGAATCCACCGGCCTCTTCACCGAAGCCGAAAAGGCCAAGGGGCACCTCACTGCCGGGGCTAAGAAGGTCATCATCTCCGCCCCGGCCAAGGGCGAGGACATCACCATCGTCATGGGTGTCAACTGCGGCAAGTACGACCCCAAGAACCACCACATCGTCTCCAACGCCAGCTGCACCACGAACTGCCTGGCTCCGATCGTCGATGTGCTGCTCAAGGAATTCGGCATCGCGGAAGGTCTGATGACTACCATCCACGCCTACACCGCGACCCAGAAGACGGTTGACGGCCCCAGCAAGAAGGATTGGAAGGGTGGCCGCACCGCCGCTCAGAACATCATCCCCAGCGCCACCGGAGCCGCGAAGGCCGTGGCCCTCGTCTGCCCCGAAGTGAAGGGCAAGCTGACTGGCATGGCCTTCCGCGTGCCGGTCCAGACCGTCTCGGTCGTCGACCTGACCGTCAAGACCGTCAAGGCCACCAGCTACGCCGAAATCGCAGCTGCGATGAAGAAGGCCAGCGAGACTTACCTCAAGGGGGTGCTGCAAGTGACCAGCGACGAAGTGGTCAGCACCGACTTCATCCACTGCCCCGCCTCGTCGATTTTCGACATCGGCAGCGGCATCGAGCTGAACAGCAATTTCTTCAAGCTGGTCAGCTGGTACGACAACGAATGGGGCTACAGCAACCGCGTGTGCGATTTGCTGAAGCTGATGATCAAGAAGGGCCTGTAGTCGAGTCGTAGGACGGGCACACTTGCCCGTCCGAGCTTGGCGTCCTCAACTCTATCCAAAACACCCTGCGGGAATCACTTCCCGCAGGGTGTTTTTCGTTCGCAGTCTCAGAAGCGTCCAGCGTACCCACGGCAGCTGAAGACTCTCCTACGCGTCATCGCTCCACCCGGAGATCAAACAATGCCAGTCCATCTCCGAAAGCATCCGCAATTCTGGCTGGTGTTGTTCGCCCTCTGCTTACTTGACTTCCAGCAGAAGCCGTGGGGGGAATCACGCCAGATCACAGCCGAGCAATGGGAGGAGCGAGGGAATATCCTGGGGCCGATCACACAAGGGGTCGTGCCAGGAAAACGTGACAAATGGGATGTGTCCCATGCTCCCGAAATGGAGGGGAAACCTGCGGCAGACTACCAGCGTCTTCTGGATTTTGCGGATTATGTACGACACGATCCGGTGAACCATAAAGACACGTACTTCTATGCCACGTTCTTTGACTCGAGGTCGCCAGTGGGCATCGAAAATGTTTGGCATTATAGTTTCATTATTATTGTCCGGGAGAAACGCATCGAATACGCCGAACTGCCACCGCCGATGGATTAGTAACAGGACGGGTCTCTTCACCGCGAGAGCGGTGGTGGCAGATAGCCGTGGGTGAAACCCACGGATGGGAACGCACCCCGAAGTCCAAAGCCGCGAGAGCGGCGACAGACGCGCTGTCGCCGCTCTCGCGGCTTTATCTCGTACTGGAATCAGGGTCCGTGGGCTTCGCCCACGGCTATCTGCGATCGCCGCTTTCGCGGCTCGGCGAAGCAGAGCTCCGAGGATAGCCGTGACCGACCCGGAGCTTGGTCACGAGAGTCGATCATGCACGGCGGCGGGGTGGCCCAGACACTGCTTTGAGTGTCTGGGTTGCGGAGCAACAAGAGGAATGACATGGGATCGCCAGCAGTCGCGGGGCGTTCGGGGCTGGGGCAGGCAGGTCACCCAAAGACCTCGCAGCCTGTCAGTGTCGGGGGGGCGAGCTTCGCGACGGGAACTCGCCGATGGGTCGCCGAGAGCGTGATGGCGACGGCGGGACCGAAGACAAGGGCAGCCACGGTCCAGCTCCACGAGTGTGGAATCCCCCGCCAGCGGCAAATGAGCATCAGAACTCCGACTCCGACCAAGGCGGTCACGCACGCGGCGATGGTCCATGGAACCGCCGTACCCGAAAAGCCAGAGACAATCAGCAGGACCAGCGGAATCGGGAACATGCTGCTGACGATGTCAGTGAGTTCAGCGGGGGTTTTTTCTGGTGCGACTCTCTCATTCGCGACTCTCCCCGGCTTTCGCCAGCGCACCCTGACACCTTTGTGTCTCTCGTGTGAAATATCACCGCTGCGAGCGATCAGTTCCCCCAACGAAAACGCCCCGGTTCAAGACCGGGGCGTTTGTTCGTGGCCGGCGTCCGAGACTCGGAACACCGGGAGTTGAAATGGCGGGGACAGGATTCGAACCTGCGACCTCGAGGTTATGAGCCTCGCGAGCTACCGGGCTGCTCCACCCCGCGTTGTGTTCGCTGTGGGGGAACCCC
>JAYTFV010000684.1:0-3000 GCA_043734065.1 Planctomycetota bacterium | reverse complement strand
AGCCTGTCAGTATTCCCAGGAGACATGACAGGCTGGAAGCCTATCCCACGGCATCTGATCCGCAAGGCGACGAACACGCCCCACAGGCCGAGGACATGCAACCCCAACGGCACCGTGACGGCGAACATCACGAACGGATAGTGCCACGGCACCTCGCTGTCGAGAAACTTTTGGCCGAGATACCAGCAGTTGAGATGCGCCCGATGGGCGGGAGCGAAATACCCCTTGGCATGATGCAGCGGATCGATCCACAACCACGGCCAGCCCACGAACATTACGAAAGCTGAGATCGCTCCGACAGCGGCCACAGCCACGAGGCCGCGTCGCCCAAATCGCCACACGGCCCAGACGGAGAACGGAATCGGGAATAGCACCGCTTGAATCTTGGTGAGCAAAGTCAGGCCGAGCAGCACCCCGGTGATGACGACCGGCTTCCAGGGGATCGACCAGCGTGAGCGAGTTCTGGGTAATGCAGCCCACTCGGACATGGCTTGTGGCCAGCGGTCGGCTGTGGCCAGGACTGTCCAGGTGAAGAACAGGCCGACGAGCGACTCGATGCTGGCGATGTGGGCGTGGGCGAAAAGCCGGGGCATGAGTACCAATGAAAGCGAGGCACATGCTCCCGCGATTCTGCCATGCCAGCGGGACGTATACCACCCCACCAGAAACACGGTCAGTGAGAACGCCAATGCGGACGCGGCTCGGGCTTGTATTGTGAAATAGGGGCGCGGGGCGTTCGCCGGGTCCACCGCCACCGGCCACACGATCTGCATCGAGTCATGCCCGGCGGCCAAGAGGAGTCGCCCCAGCGGCGGATAGTCGGCCTGATATCCGGGAGCGGAAAACACTTCATACCAACTTCGGGGATCGAGCAGCCCCCAGCCATAAGCTCCCAGCTTCCACGTCAGGTCGAGCCCGGCCTCGACGTTGAGAACCTCGTCGGTGGTGAGTCCCGGCCCCTCGGGCAGCGACGGTCGATCTCCCGCCGGATCGAGAGTCAATAACGTGGCGATGAAGACCGCCAGCGCGATCAGCGCCGGGGCCAGTGCTGGATTGGTTTTCGAATCGGTGTTCACGCGAAATGCCGAAGGAAGGAGGAGGCAGGAACACGAATCGACACTGATCCAGACGGCCTCCTGGAGCCACCGGAGCGTCGTAGTGGTTTCGTGATTGTTAAAGAATCGTGTTCTGGACTCCGGATGAGTGTTAATGAGTGAAGATTAGTGTTCCCAAACTCTTCGAGAGACACCATTCGGGGATATTCACTTGTCCCCATTAAAAAACAAATCGAGGCGTTCCCTAGGGTAGGGACCGCCTCGATCGTTGGGTTCGAGCCGCGCATCAGCGATTCCGGTGGATCCACACATGTCGTCCGTCGACGAGTTCGGCTATTCCACCAGCGAGTTGTTCGTGTTCAGCGACGCCTTGGGATGTCCCCCGAATCAGTTCCCGGGCTCGCCAAGAGCGGACCCACCGACTTTCGGAGAGCACAGGTCTCACACGGGAAGAGAACCCGCAGGACGTTCGACGATCACGATCTTCCCACTGACTTCCTGGCTTCACTCGCCCTGCCGATGTCTCCATCGTATCGGCGCGGAGTGACTTCCGGCTATTCGCGGGGGCTACGGCTCCGCCGTCCCCACTCAGGCCAGTTGCTTCTTGCGGTTGACCAGCGTCCGAATGCGCTCCGCCAGAAGTGCCGAGTCGAACGGCTTGCGGAAGGTCTCATTGAAGAAGGAACGGTCGAATCCGGCGGCATTGTCATCATCGCTCAACAGGGCGATGAGGACCGTGTCGGCGTAGTCGGCGTTCTTCCGAAGGTTCTGTGCAATCATCAAGGCTTCATTCCGGCCCATGCCGAAATCGATGACCACGCAGTCCGGATGCAGTGATTCGGCTTGAATCCCCGCTTCGAACCCGCTGCCAGCGACTTCCGTCTTGAACTCGTCGGCGGGCAGGGTACTCAGCAGAGACGACTTCACGGCTCCGTCAATTCCCACCAACAGCAGCTTGCCCATGGCCTCGTCTTCGAGTTCGCCGAGGGGCATGCCGTGCTCCTTCAGGAAGCGGATCAGGTGCTCTCGCGGGATCCGACGGTCCTGGGAGCCGGGAATGCGGTATCCGCGTAGCCGGCCAGAATCGAACCACTTACTCACGGTACGTGGGGCGACTTTACAAATTCGTGCGACTTGACCAGTCGTAAAGATGGTCCTCATGTGTGGGCTCTCCAATTACACCATGCAGCTCTGGGTTTGAGGGCGTTAGCCCCCAGACGTCCCGGCCTGGGTTCAAGCTTTCTCTCCGTTGCCAACGGGCGTGGGTCCTGTGGGCATTGAGCTTGAATGGGCACGAGACGCTCAGGCGTCCACGTCACACCAGCAGACCATCCATCCAGCATGCCCGGGTCATCGCCGAAACCGGGCACGATCAGATGTCTTGTCCACTGATGCGGCAAGCGCTCCGCGCCTGCTGATTGGGAAAGCGGACCGGTTGCGTGATCGCGACATCCCTGTCTCGATCCGGTCACACCCAGGTTGTTCCGCCCCCCAAAACTTAGTCGACTTGTTCGCTGGGTCTGTGGGGTGGACATCATGTCACCCTGCCGGCATCGCCTCCGGCCAAACCATGCGAACTCATCTGCGATGTTAATTCGGCACAGCAGTCCCGCTGACTGCAACCCTTGTTCGCAGAATGTCCGGCGAAAGGGCATGTTCCTGCCGAACCCGTCAAGCTCAATACGCCTGAAGGGCCACTTCTGACTACTGTGGGGGCCATTTCACCCGCAGGTTGTGCCGAACCGTTACTTTCGATTGATGAAAATAAGGTGAAATCGACATCATCCGGCAGAACCCGCACATTCGGTATGTTGCACGAGAGTTGAGACACCGGCTCCCACTCGAGGTTCGTCCCCCCGCATCCGGATTTTCCCTATGATCCCTCCGTTGGCGAATCCCGACCGATTGACCGACGGCTGCGTCACTGCATGGAGACAGTGTCGGG
>JAYTFV010000683.1:0-5037 GCA_043734065.1 Planctomycetota bacterium | reverse complement strand
TGTCACTCAGCCATCGCAGCTCGCGACGTATCTCCACTACCGATCCTCCTCGCGGAATCGCAGCCCATGAATCCGCTCGTCGCCCACATCTTCAGTGGTCAGATCCTATACACCGGATTGGCTTTGGTGATCGGGCTGCTGTTCGTTCATGAGAGAGTGACCCGGCCCGAGCTGCGACGCCTGATAATGGCCTTGATCTGGATTACCGGACTCGTCGCGATCAGCACGGCAGCTGTTCACGTCGCGGCCATTGGCCTGTGGATCGCCGCGCTGGGTGCCTGGTCGGTTCGGTCGTGGCTCGCAGCTCACAAGGTTCCACGCGGGGTCAGCATGGCCCTGCCGATCGCAGTCTCGCTCGCGCTCATGGCGTTTGACCTCCCCTGGACGCTACGCCCGTCGCTCCCGCTGAGCCTCGAACGTTCCGTGGTGGTTCTGGGTGACTCGCTCTCGGCCGGAATGGGAGCAGGCGAAGGCACTCCGTGGCCCTTCCAATTGCGTGACTCACACCACGTCCAGGTCCACAACTTGGCAGAGGCCGGTGCGACGACCCAGCATGCCCTGCGGATCATCCAGTCGACCGACCAGCTCCGAGGTCTGGTCATCGTCGAGTTGGGCGGGAACGATCTGCTCGGCGGTCGCTCGTGCGCGGACTTCGAACACGACATCGACGGGATTCTGGCGTACCTGCACATCCATCAACGCACGGTCGTCATGCTGGAGTTGCCTGTGCTGCCCGGCAAGAACCAGTGGGGTGTCGTCCAGCGCCGCCTGGCTCGGAAGTACGGTTGTTCCCTGATTCCGAAACGCCTGCTGGTCGATGTTCTCGCTGCGCCCGGAGCGACTGTCGATACGCTGCATCTGAGTCAGTCGGGACATCATCGACTGGCAGAGATGGTCTGGAGCGTGATTGGGCCGGCACTGCCAGCGCCGTGACCAATCCTGCCGATGGCCTGAACCCGGCCCGGTCGTTCGCTACGATACTCGGGGCGGTTATCCATCCGGGCGAATGGCGGTCATGGTGCTGGACCCGGTGTTGATCGTCTCCCGCACTTGAGAATCCCCTGATGTCTGTGGCTCCTGTCGACAAATCCGGTCAGCGTATTCGCCAGATGTTTGGCGCGATCGCGGGCTGGTATGACTTTCTGAATCACTTTCTGTCGCTGGGCATCGACATCTGGTGGCGCAAGAAGACCGTCGAACTGGTGTCCCCGCACGGTCCAGCTCCGATTCTGGATGTCTGCACCGGGACGGGGGATTTGGCGATTGCCTACTGGCATGCGGGAGGGCACAAGGTGCCAGTCACGGGGACCGACTTCACCCACGAGATGCTCGACCGGGCCCGCATCAAAGGCACCCGAGCCCGCACTGATGCGAACTCCGCCACTCTCGACTTCATCGAGGCCGACACACTCCATCTTCCCCTTCCGTCGGACACGTTTCAAATCGTCTCGGTCGCCTTCGGCATCCGCAACGTCACCGATTACAAGGCGGGCGTCCGCGAGATGGTCCGCGTCTGCCAGCCCGGCGGCAGGGTCGCGATTCTGGAATTCTCGCGCCCGACCAACAGCCTCCTCGGGAAGCTGTATCTGTTCTACTTCCGCCAGGTATTACCCAAACTCGGCCAGTGGTTCTCGAAGAGCGAGCAGTCGGCCTACCACTACCTCCCCGCGTCGGTGTTGCAGTTCCCCAGCGGCGAGGAGTTCGCGAAAGAGTTAACCGAATGCGGCCTGACCCAGGTCACCAGCCGCCCGTTCACATTCGGCATCTGCACGCTGTACTGGGGCGTGAAGCCGTAAGGCGTCACCCGTGAGCACATTACCGATGTACCCGATCAGCGTCCGAGGGTCTGGTCCACGGCGAGTTCGCCATCGTCCACGGCGACTCCCGCATCGCCGTCACCGTCGACACTCTGGTCACGCCGTGGCAGAATTCGTCAGAATTCTGCCGAACACTGTCGCCTTTCACTCCGCGAAAGGCCGCCCTGTTTTGGAGCAAAACGCGACACTCCCACGGGAGGGCGAGGTGGCCCAGACATCGCTGGGGATGTCTGGGTGACGCAGGAACACGAGGGGTTGAAGGGCGAACGTCTCCTCCGTAACCTCTTGTTGTGTTCCACAACCCAGACGCTCAAAGCAGCGTCTGGGTCACCCCGCCAGAGGGTGTCAGGAAAGGTGTCAGGGTGTCAGGAAAGGAGACAGGAACCTTTAGATGCCATTGTTGGGTTGGATATGGTTCCTCCTCACCTGTGTGTCCTCGCGATCCACTCTCCGCCACTCACGCCCGGCGGATGGCGTCCATCGGGGAGAGCCGCGCGGCCTTCCACGCCGGGTACAGCCCGCCCGCCACGCCCAGTAACGTACTCATCAGGAATGCCAGCAGCGCCAGCCTCAGCGAGACATGCAGACACAACCGGTCGGGCCAGACTTGATTGGCCATCAGCGCCGCCGCCGTGCCGAGGATCACGCCCACGATGCCGCCGACCAGTCCGATCACCGCGCTTTCGGACATCACCAATTGCATCACCTCTCCGCGCGTCCAGCCCATGGCGCGCAGGATGCCGAACTCGCCAATACGTTCCATGACGCTCATCAGCATCGTGTTGAGAATGCTGAGGACAGCAATCAGGAACCCGACCGCCGAGATCATCGTCAGGAACAGATCTAAGTCCCCGCTGAACGTGTCAAACTGCTCGGCCCAGTCTTCGGGGGAGCGCACTTCGACCGTCGAGGGCACGGCGATCTTGCCACCGGGCTGTGAGGGACTGGCTATCGGCGGGGGCTGAACCGGGGCGGGGGCTGTCGGCTGGGTCGTTCCCTTGGCCCAGTGGTCGAACGCATTGGCGACCGACTGAAGCGGGTTGGTCCCGCCTCCGGCCAGCAGGTTGAGCGTGTCCATTGCCCCCGAGGGCTTCCACTCGCGGCCCATGAAGGTCTTCTCGATGCGGGCCTTCAGCTCCTTGTTCTGCGTGCCGGGAACCTGCTCCACGTAGAAGCACGACACCGTATCGGAACTGATCCGGGCCAGCTTCCGCAGCACGTCAATGTCCATCAGGATGTTCACGTCGAGCAATTGGGATTGGCAGTCGTAGATGCCCACGATCGTCATCTCGGAGCCGTTGACGAGCAGCGTCGAGCCGACCGATTTCTGGTGGGTGTCGGCGATCTGGCGGCTCAGGACGCAGTGCAGAGTGCCCTGATCTGCCAGGGTCAGGAACCGGCCCGCGACGACATGCTCGTCATAAATTCCGTGCTTCAATTGCAGCCGGGTGGGGATGTCCAGACCCACCAGAAACCGGGGCGGGGTGACGATCCGCTTCTGTTCGATGATGTTGACTCGGACCATGACCTCGCCGTTGACGACGGCCACTCCGGGGATGGCGGCGATCTCGTCCTTCCAGGCGGCGGGCAGCGAGGAGAAGAGCGGGATCGGGGCCCCTTGCTGCTGGACGAGCAGACCGGGGATCTGCTCGAACGTGCGGGTCACCAGATGATCGATGCCTCCCGAGATCGCGAACAGCCCCACCATCCCGGCTATCGCCACCGACAGACCGAGTACACTCAGAACCGTCCGCACGGGCCGGTTGACCAGATTCCGCCAGGCAAATCGAAACATCAAGAACATCCCGGGGGCAAGTGGCGGATCGGGTCACGGTCAGCCCATCACTCCGGCTTCCGGGCTGTTCGACTTTGGAAGATCAGTTGGAGATTCTGCTCTTCTTTGAGCATCTTGGACTTCAAGTAGATATTGTCGCGGACTTCGGACCGGGCTCCGGGCACCTTCATGAGGAGTTGCACGGTGCTGTTGACGACTTTGATCGGTTCGGATTTTTTGATCTCCAGGGGGTTTCCCTTGTCATCCAGGATGTACATCCCTGTCGGAATCTTTTGCGTATAGCCATCGGTGCCCACGACCGACCCGATGAGATCGCCGATCAAGTAGGTCTTCCGCCGCGCGTCCATCTTGATCTGGATCACGATGAAATAAGCCTGCCCCGCCAGCGGAGCCTCGCCCGGTTCACCGAATTCTTCGGTCCGCTGGCTGCCGGTACCCGAGACGATGATCGGCCGTGAGAACGCCGTGAAACGCCCCGCTTTGACGGCGTTGCCGGGCTCCCGCAGCAGGTAGCCGCCGACGGCCCCGGCAAGATCTCCCACACCGTCACCTTCGTCGCTCCCCGAGTTTCCGGTGGCATCGGCGAGGGTTCCGCTGGCGGGCAGTGAGAAGGCCGCTGTGCCGTCATCGAGGCGCGGGGCCTCGAAGTCCTCGATCCCCAATGCCTTCCCCGTTTGCAAGACGGGAGCGTCGATGAACTCACCGAGTGCGTCACTGCCTTCGGTTCCCTCGACCACCTCGATGGAGGGCTCGATCTCCTTGTTTTTGGAGAGGCTCTGACTCAGCGGGATCGCGAGTAGCGCCAGGAGCAACACATGCACCAGGAACGAAATCGAGAAGCTCTTGCCATCGGGTCCCAGCAGATATTCACGCCATGTGAGGGGCCGGGAATCCTCTTTCCCCGGGACTTCCAACGGCATCACAACGGACACCTTCCGCGGACGTCGCTGCGGGGCGATCGGAGAATTCCCAGCTCGCGGCTCTGTCTCCGACATGATGTTTCCTCAGTCGGGAGTCGGGAGCCAGAGGGGGAGACACGGTGTGACAGCCCTATCTCCCCATCTCCCTGTCTCCCTATCTGGCTCCCGACTCCCGACCCTCGTCTCCCAACTACACCGGCCCGATCCCCTTCGCCAACTCCGCATCCCACTCGTCCAGCAGCGGCCAATCAACCGCACATGTCCCGAAGTCGGCCATGTGCTGATACTGCGTCAACCTCGCAATTGTCGAGTCCAGCAGCGTCCGATCGTTGCGGAAGATCGGCCCGTGGCTGGGCAGCAACCACTCGACCCCGCAGTCCCGAATCCGCGTCAGTGACCGAATGAACGCGGGCAGGTCCGACCCGTGATGCGCATCGATGTTCCCCACACAGCCATCGCGATAGATGTTGTCGCCCGAGAACAGAATCTTCCCCAGCCGAAACGC
>JAYTFV010000682.1:0-9975 GCA_043734065.1 Planctomycetota bacterium | reverse complement strand
CCCACATCGTGAGTTGCTCGACGGCAGCCGCTCGGAAGGTGTCCCCCGCCGCCAGCACGACCTTCTTGCCGTTCTTCTGAAGGAAGTTCGCCAGCTTGGCGATCGAGGTCGTCTTGCCCACCCCGTTGACTCCGCACACCAGAATCACCGTCGGCCCCGACTCGGCCTTCTTCAGCGGCGAAAGCGGCAAATTCGCATCCCACACCGCATCGCCCTTCCCCTTGAGTATCTCCTTGAGCTTGGCCCGCACGGTGTCCCAGATCTCCTGGGGCTGAACGGTGCGCCCCCCGCACTTGGTGCGAATCTCGTCCACGAGGGCCTTGGCCGCCACGACCCCCATGTCGGTATGAATCAGCCCGCGATGAAACTCTTCGAGCTTCACCTCGTCCAGAATCACCCCGGTCTTGAACAGGTCGCGCACATCCGTGCGCAGGATATCCCGCGTCTTCTGAACCGCAGCCTTGAGTTTGTCAAACAGTCCCATGTGAGTCGTCAGTCTTCAGTGATCAGTTGTCAGTAAGTGCAGAAGTGACAAGTATCAAGGGACGAGCGCCCAGGGGCAAGAGTGGGACGCATTGATCTCGATTCCAAGCTGGAGCTTGGGGGCGAGAGATCACAGGTGAGAAGTGATTCAGGATTACTCGATGTCAAGAGATGCCTTCAGGCACTCTCCGACCCTTCGCATGACATCCTCCGGCAATGTACCGATGGTCTGGATGATGCCTGTCTGGCGGACGGTGTAGATGTTTTCACAAGCGACTGCCGAGTCATTGACGAGACCCGATTGTCGACCGGCAGGTGTCAATACTTCGATCAGCATTTGCGTCGGCTCCTTTCGAGCCAGATGGATGCGAGACGTGATTTGAACAACCAGTGTACTCTCCAGGCGGCGATTGTTGGTGTCGCACTGCACTACCAACGCGGGGCGCATGGAAAACGCGGGGCGTACCTTCGCCCCCTGCCCCTCGGAGAAAGGATAGTTCACCAGCACAACATCGCCGCGTTGACTCTTCATGGGTGGGGCTTGTGTGCGTCGTAGTGGTCGTAAACATCCATTTCCGGATCATCCCAGCCGGCGACACCGGCTGTCGCTGATTGAGCTGCGTAGGTCTCGCGGAGATCAAACGGCTCGTCATCGAACAGGGCTTTGAACCGGTCGAAAACGTCCCCAGCCATCAGCACGTAGACTTTCTGTGTGACGGGATCAATCACCGGCATCGGCTTGTCGCCGTGCTGTTTCAAGTCATTGTGCTGTTCGGGCGTGAGGAGCGTGGGCATGCTGTGATTCTACCGGACCGCATGATCGATAGCGAGCTGTATTTCCTCGGTCCCCAACACCGCTGGGGACCGCATCTCCTCGATGCTCCGCTGTGTCCGCAGGGAATGGTCGTGCCGGTTCGGGAGACGGAAGAATTCTTACGAATTCTTCTACGGGGCGGTGGCGACGATCAGATCACGCCCTTGCGGAGCAGGCCCAGGAAGCGCTGGTACTGGGCGTCCCAGGCTTTCGTGTCTTGTGGCGGGAAGGTCTTCAACTCGTCCTTCGAGGAGCGCCGGACCACTTCGCGAATCTCGGCCAGCGACCCGATGTCGCCCGCAGCTCGGGCTTGGATCAGGACGTTGCCCAGGGCGGTGGCTTCGGTGGGGCCGGCGATGACGGGCTTGCCGCTGGCGCTGGCGGTGAACTGGTTGAGGATCTCGTTCTTGCCGCCGCCGCCGACGACGTGGATGACTTCGATCGTCTCGCCGGTCAGGCCCTCAATCCCCTGCAGCACCTGTCGGTACTTGAACGCCAGGCTCTCCAGGCAGCACCGCACCAGTTGGCCGTCGGTCTCCGGCACCGGCTCGCCGTTCTTGCGGCACCAGGTCTGGATCGAGGTGGCCATGTCATCGGGGCTAAGGAACGAGTGATCGTTGGGATCGATCAGCGTGCGAAACGGCTCAGCCGCCTGGGCGAGCGTCACGAGTTCGGCGTACTCGTACTTGCGGCCCTGGCGCTCGAACGACCGGCGGCACTCCTGCACCAGCCACAGGCCCATCACGTTCTTCAGCAGCCGGTACGTCCCGTCGACTCCGCCCTCGTTGGTCACATTGAGCTCCAGCGCCGCTGGTCCGAGGACCGCGTCTTGCACCTCGACACCAATCAGCGACCACGTCCCCGAACTGATGTACGCCCAGTTGGCCCGCCCGGTGTTTTCCGTCGGCACAGCGGCCACGGCGGCTGCGGTGTCGTGCGTCGGCGGGGCCACGACGGCGATCTTCGTGAGCCCCGTTCGGACAATGACATCGTCACGGAGCGACCCGAGCTTGGTGCCGGGCGGGACGACCTCGGGGAAGATGTGCGTTGGGATGTCGAACTTCCGCAGCATGTCGAAGGCCCAGTCGCGGTTCGTCGGATGGAAGAACTGCGTCGTGGTGGCGTTCGTGAACTCGACGACGCGGCTCCCGCACAACAGCCAGTGGAAGAAATCGGGCATCATCAGGAACCGATCCGCGTGGGCCATCAGTTCCGGGTCTTGCAACTGCATCGCGATGACTTGATACAGCGTGTTGATCTCCATGAACTGCACGCCGGACTGGGCGAAGATGTCGGCCTTGGAGACCTTCGAAGCGGCCAGTTCGAGCATCCCGGTCGTGCGCGGGTCGCGGTAGTTGTACGGCTGGCCGAGGACTTCGCCGCTCTTGGAGAGGAGCACGTAATCGACCCCCCACGTATCGACGCCGACCGAGACGATGCTGTCGCCGTACTTGCGGGCCGCCAGCGTCAGCCCATCCTGAATATCCGACCAGAGCCGCAGCACATCCCAACGGCGCGTCCCGGCCATGTTGACCGGCCCGTTCTGGAACCGGTGAATCTCTTCGAGGCTGACCCGCCCACCCGCGAGCTTGCCCGCAATGACACGGCCGCTCTCGGCCCCGAGATCAACCGCCAGATAGACACGTTCAGGCATGGTGGGTCTGCATCCGTTAGAAGCGGGGGAAGCTGTCAGCGATCAGCCGTCAGCCAGCGGCATGATATCCGAGACATCTGGCGATGAAAAACGCGACGGTCGGTGGGCGGCGTTTCGTGTGGGCACCAGAAACGTCGGCCACCAGTGTCCCCTGCTCCCTTTCCCCACTGGCGGCGTGACTTTCCAGGAGGACGTGGCTGTGGGGAGAGGGGGGCCGGAAGGGGCACGGTCAGCTTTCTCTCGGTGGGCCGGTTGCCTACGATGTGACCGATCGTCCGGTCGCACGTCATTGGTTCTTGAGTCTTCGCCATGTCTGACCCCACTGCTGCCCGTTACCTCGTCGACCTGTTCGGACTCGCAGGCAAGACCGCCGTCGTGGTCGGCGGGACTGGCACTCTCGGCGGGGCCATCGCGGATGCCCTCGCGGGGGCGGGGGCTCACATCCTCATCACCGGACGCAACGCCGAACATGGGGCCAGAGCTGTGGCTCGACTGCATGCGAATGGGGCGAGTGCGGAGTACGTCGCCGCCGATGCGACGCAGCGAGCCGACCTCGAACAGTTGGTGGCTCATCTGCGAGCGAACAATCGCGAGTGCGATGTGCTGGTGAATGCCGCCGGGATCAACTCGCCGACGCCGTTCCTCGACATCAGTGACGAGGAGTGGGACCGCATCTTCACCGTCAACCTGACGAGCGTGCGGCTGGCGTGTCAGGTGTTCGGTCGCGACATGCTGGAGCGGAAGACGCGGGGGTCGATCATCAACATCGCCTCGCTGAGCGCGATCACGCCGCTGTCTCGGGTCTATACCTACTCCGCGTCGAAGGCGGCTGTGCTGAACCTGACGCTGAATCTGGCGAGGGAGTGGGCCAAGTCAGGCATCCGCGTCAATGCTCTCTCGCCCGGCTTCTTTCCGGCGGAGCAGAACCGCAAGGTGCTGACCCCTGATCGCGTGGAGAACATCATGCGGCACACGCCGATCGGGCGTTTCGGCGAGCCGCAGGAGCTGGCCGGAGCCGTGCTGCTGGCCGCCTCGAACCAGGCGGGGTCGTTCCTGATCGGAGCCAATCTGGTCGTCGATGGTGGGTTCATGGCGATGACGATTTGAGCGACCGGAGAACGGAATTGATTCCGTTCTGTGCCCCCGCCTCCTGATCTGGACGCGCGACGAGTGCAGAAGCCTCTGAGACGCGCCTCGCCCCCGGGTGTGTGCGTCTCGTTTGTCGGTGAGAGGCTTGGGTGAGCTTGCGCTCGTGGCGTCGGGAGGGCGAGGCTCCTGCCGAGCCGCGAGCCAGTGTGGACGTTCTTTCTCGTCAGCGGCTCGGCAGGAGCTTCGCCCACCCAATCGGCGTTCGCCACCGACAATCCGGATGCACTCCCGACCCCCGGCGAGTTGTGATCTTGGGCTGGCATTCGTCCACCTGGAGTGACATAATCCACCGAGGCTCGTCGATCCCACAGCAGGGGTGTGTCGATTGCAAAGGATTCTGCAGGCATGCCCGATGAATCAGCATTCGAACTCGACCAGGGGATATTCATTCCCCGAAATCGCACCAGCCATCGCGACGAAGAATACGATGCGCATGGATTTGACACGCTCATGCGGATGCAGCGCGAGCATTTTTGGTATGTGGGCCGGCACAGGTTGCTGCTCAACGTCCTGAAGAAAGAGTTCTCGCGGCGTATGGAGCCCGCGACGGATCTGCGAGCCATCGATCTGGGCGGGGGTTGTGGAGGCTGGATCGAGTATCTGCATACCCATGAACCCAAGTTGTTTCAGACGCTGGCTCTGGGCGATAGCTCGCTGCGGGCTCTCTCGCTGGCAGGCCCGATCGTGGGCTCCTTTGCACAGCGGTATCAGATTGACCTGATGAATCTCCCCTGGAACTCCGAATGGGACGTGGCGTTTCTGCTCGATGTCCTGGAGCATATCCCGGATCATGTCGAGGTTCTCAGGCAAATAATTCGCAGCTTGCGACCGGGGGGATTACTATTCGTGACGACCCCTGCCTTAAACTGTTTCTGGACCTATAATGACGATCTGGTGCATCACCAAAGACGCTATTGCCGCCAGGACTATCGTGAACTGGCGGAGCAGACGGGGTTTCAGATGCTGCGGTCCGAATACTTTATGTTCTTGTTGAGCCCCGTCCTTGTATTGAGTCGCCTGCTGTTTCAGCCTCCTGTATTGACCACGCCCGAGGAAGTCCACGAGTATCTGGCAAAGACTCATCGAGTTCCCTGGCGACCGATCAATGGTTTGCTGACGAATATCTTCTTGCTGGAAGCCTCGGTGGTGAACACCGTTCACTTCCCCTGGGGAACTTCGATCCTGACTGTCTTGCAGCGTCCCCTCGACTGATGGGGTTCCTGCACGGATCGGGTTCCTACACCTTACGGGCGATATTGATGCAATGCGTGTACGGCACTCGCAAGAGATTGTGCCGGACCGACACTTCGACCGACGGAAAGAATTGCCGGATTCGCTGCGAGTAACCTTCGGGCGCTCGAACGGACTGACCCGAGTCCCGGGAGGCCAGCCAGCGGGCGATCGCATTCTGGCCCTCGACGAATGCGGGATCGACGGTTACGAATCGTCCTTGGGGGGCGAGGCGATCGAAGACGATCCGGCAGAGAGAGTCGACCTGGCTGTCGTCCAGGTGGTGCAGAACCCCCACGCAGATGGCCAGATCAAACGGACCGTGGATGTCCTTGTCGAGCGTCTCAATGTCCCCCGCATGAAAAGCGGCTCGATCTCCAAATTGCGTTTTCGCAGTCGCGATGTGGTCCGCGTTCAGATCGATCCCCGTATAAACCACATCGCCCAGATACGGCAACATGGTTCCCGGACCGCAACCAAAGTCGAGTACGCGCTCTCCCGGTTGGGGTCGGATGTACGCCGACACCAGTTCCCGTCGTGATCCATCCGCCCCCAGCATGTTCTGGAATGTCGAGTAGACGAAGGGGATCTGCGTGAGCCGGTAGAGTCCGGAGATGCGTTGACTCATGCCGTTTTCTTTCGAGGGAAGATGGTCGTGGACTGATCGTTGACAGCCAATAGACCGGGGAGGTGAGTATCATCCGGCGCGTGCCTCACGGCGGCTGGTGCCTCACGGGCTGTGACACATCCGGGTGGCCCTTCCGCGGTCTCGGGAACACTCCCTGTCCACAGCACCTCTCGCACAGTGTATTGCGGTTTGCGGTTCACATTCAAATGCAGGCGACCAATGTACTCGCCGATGATCCCAATCGCCAGGAGTTGCAGCCCCCCCAGTGTCATCACCGCGACGATAATCGACGAATAGCCAGGAACAGACGTGTCATGGGCGAGAGTTTTCACCAGAAAAAACACACCCGCCAGCAAGCCTGCGCAGGATGCCAGGAGGCCCACCACCGACGCCACTTGCAAAGGGAGCAGTGAAAAGTTGGTGAACAGATTGAGTGCCAACTGCACGAGTTTCGCGATCGAATACCCGGAGCGACCTCGCTCTCGGGGACGGTGCGAGACGATCACCTCACCGACGCGCTGAGTGTTCCAGGCCAGCAGTCCATCAATGAACGTGAAGTTGAGATTGTACGTGAGAATCGCCAGCAGGAGCTCGCGACGAATGGCTCGAAAGGAGGTCACCGTGGCATCGGTATTGAACACCATGCGATAGAACATATTCACAACGCGAGACCCCATGTTCCTCATGACCGCGTGCTTCTTCTGGTCCGGGGCACCATACACCAGGTCGTACCCGCCCTGGTGCAGGGCGTCTAACAGCCCGGGAATTTCCTCGGGAGGATTCTGCAGATCGTCATCGATCGTGACGATGACATCGCCCCGCGCGTGCCGAAAGCCGCACATGAGGGCATTATGCTGCCCGAAATTCCGCATCAGGCGAACCACCGTGACGATGGTGGGGTCGCTGGCCTGGAGAGACTGCAGGATGTCCCATGTCGCATTCGGGCTGTTGTCATCCACAAAGACGAGTTCATAGGGGATGCCTGCGGCCTGCATGGTCGTCTGAGTACGACCGGCTAGGTCAATCAGATCCTGCTCTGTGCGATAGACGGGAACCACAATCGAGACCAGCATGCCGACATCTCCTTCACAGAACACGATTCACACCACTGGCACTGTCGTCGAAATCTTATGACGCTTTCGAACGGAGCGTGGCGAGGTATGCCTGTTCCGAGCGATGCAGATTGTCGACGGACCGCAACTTGATCATCTTCGCCGGGCACCCGCAGACGACATGTCCGGTCGGGACATCCCGCGTCACCATCGACAAGGCACCGACAGATACCCCCTCGTGGAGATGCACGTTAGGGAGCACGACGCTTCCGGTGCCGATGATGACATGGCGTCCGATGGTCACCGATCCCGTCGTGTTGCGTTTGAACTCGCTGGGAATCGTCCCGTTGGTGAGCGATCCCCCGGTATAGTCATCGCTCGTCGTCCAAATGCAGACATTCGGTGCAATGTTCGAGAAATCTTCAAGCACCACCCGCCCACCGCTGCCATTCACCAAGGTATGAGCTGCAATATGCACGTTGCTCCCAATCGCCACGCCTGCCGGACCGGCGGTCACGATGGCGAAGGCATCAATCCGGACTCGATCCCCGATAGAGATGTTTCCAGGATTGAAAAACAGCGCCTGCCGCGTCACTCGCACATCCTCGCCCACAGACGCGAAACCCATCGCTAACAACTCATCCCTGGAAAACAGCATCACAACTCCGTTCCATGTTTCGATGAAGTACACGACCCCAGACCCCTCAGGCCGCGGCAGCTCCATGCAGGGCGGGCAGTCCGGATGTCTCCTGCACATGCTGCAGCAACTGACTCGTCACGAAGTGTTGATCGAAGGCTGCGATCTCGTAAAACATCGGCAGCCGGATCAGCCGGGAGGCCAGGTCTTCGGTGACGGGCAAATCCCCTTCGCGATACCCGAGCTTGCTCCCCATCGGTGACGTGTGCAGCGGCACGTAGTGGAACACCGCGTGAATCTCTTGCGACTTCAGATGCGTCAACAGCGATGCGCGTTGCTCAGCCGATGGCAGGATCGCATAGAACATGTGAAAATTGGATTGGCACTCTTCCGGAATGTGCGGGAGTTGAATTCCGCCGCTGGCTTCCAGTCCTGCCAACTGCTCGCGGTAGCATTCGTAGATGGCCTGCCGCCGCTGGGCGATCTGGTCCAAGAGTTCCAGTTGGCCATAGAGAAACGCCGAACAGATCTCACTGGGCACGTATGAGGATCCCACATCCACCCACGTGTATTTGTCGACCTCGCCTCGGAAGTATCTCTGCCGGTTGGTGCCCTTGTCGCGCAGGATCTCGGCGCGTTCGCGGAACCGCTCGTCGTTGATGCACAGAGCGCCGCCTTCACCGCAGATGTAGTTCTTGGTCTCATGAAAACTGTAGCAGCCGAGGTGGCCAATCGAACCCAGAGCCCGACCCCGATAGAACGAGTTGACTCCCTGAGCCGCGTCTTCCACGACAATCAGGTTGTGCCTCGTCGCGATCTCCATGATGCGGTCCATCTCGCAGCTGACCCCCGCGTAGTGGACCACGAAGATGGCTTTGGTGCGGGGAGTGATCGCCTGTTCGATGAGCGACTCGTCGATGTTCAGTGTGTCTGGACGGATATCGACGAAGACTGGCTGGGCCCCCATGCGGACCACAGCCGAGGCGGTGGAGACGAAGGTGTACGAGGGCATGATCACCTCGTCGCCAGGCTTGAGATCGCACAGAATGGCCGCCATTTCCAGTGAGGCGGTACACGACGGAGTCAGCAGCACCTTGGGAGTGCCGAATGTATTCTCCATCAGGCGACAACAGGCCTTGGTGAAATGCCCATCGCCCGAGATATTCCCGAACGTGACCGCCTGGGCAATGTAATACAATTCCTTGCCCGCGACGAACGGCTTATTGAACGGGATCCGCATCCTTGCATCTCCTGCACACACACAACTCTGGCGACATTTCACGCGATGTCACGCACACAGCGGCGGATGCTCGACGATCACAATAATCATGTCAATAGCGACATTGTACTCGGAAACCGTCAGCGAGTGTCAGACGCATTTGGCGTTGTCTCTGGACCCCGAACGGGTTGTCCGCCACAGCCCAGGGTCGGGATCGCAAGAGCGCACCCTTAATAAACGTGCATCGGGGAATTCCCACTCTGAAAGTGGCCTAGTGGTCCGCCAAGTTGAACTGGTGAGGTCGCTGCACTCGCTGGAGCTGCACTCGCCCGAGTGCGGGTTGCCCGCGTTCTGGCGAACGCAGCTATCTCATTTTCAACGAAGGGGCGTCCAGCCTTCAGGCGGCTCCCAGTCCCAACATTCGCCGCCAGGCACTGACCTGGCCAATGTGCAGCATGATGTGCCCACCGACGTAGAAGGCTTGCATCGAGCCGATGGTCGGGAAGAGTTCCGTCATGCGGCCACCGGTGGGGTTCGGCTTCTGGAGAGCGGAATCGGGGGCCTCACGCACGATCGCCAGGGCTGCTTCGTACCCCTTAAAGAATGCTTCGGTGATGTCGTCCATCGCGGGGTAGATCTCGCCCGTCGGGTCGTCCACGCACTGGGCGTCTTTCGAGAATGCCGTCTGGAATTGAGCGGTGGGAGTCAGGAACGAGGCATCCGCATCGAGTTGCTCGATGATCCGCGAGGAGTACAGGCTCAAATGGCCGTACACGAACGCCCCGTGGTTGGACTGCACGATCTGGCCACCGGGCCGGGCGAAGCGGGCAAACTGGTCATCGGTCACGCCGACCAGCATCCGCCGCGAGTAGTTCAAGCTCAGGGCCAGGGAATCGCCAATGATGTTGCCAAGAGAACGGGACATCGCAGGACTCTCGCGAGGGGACGGGATCACAGAGTGTACTGTACACGCCTTGGCCGATCCGTCGAGGAGTACACAGTAACCCGAAGCGTGACGGCCTGTTGTTTTAATCGTCCACTTCTTACCATTCCGCCCGGCCTGGATTGGCGGCACCGGCGGGGGAGGCGGGGAGGATGGAGTATTGGGC
>JAYTFV010000681.1:0-2935 GCA_043734065.1 Planctomycetota bacterium | reverse complement strand
AGAAGGAGAAGGAACTTCCCGTTTTTACGCCAGAGCAGATTCCTTAACTTGATGCGTATGGGTGTCGCTGCGCTCGACCACCGGCTATGGGCTGAATTCCCTTCGGGAAAAGACAGCCGCCAGCCACATCCGTGTCTGCCCCGAGGGTGTGACTGGAATCGGTTATCGAGTGGTGTAGAGACCACCCCCGCTACACCGGATTCAAGAACCCCGCCAACCGGTCGATCCCCGCTCCCAGCGTCTCAATGTTCGTCGCGAACGAGAGCCGCACGTACCCCTTGGCCCCGAAGGCGTCGCCGGTGACGAGGGCGACGTGGGCCACCTCCAACAGAGCGGTGCAGAACTCGGTCGCGTTCTTCACGACCTTGCCGCCTTGCAGCGTCTTCCCGAAATAGTGGCTGACATCGAAGAAGATGTAGAACGCCCCGCCCGGCTCGACGAAGCGGACGTGAGGGATGTGGCGGAAGCGTTCCATGACGTACGCCCGCCGCTTCACGAACTCGGCGTGCATGGCGACCACGCTGTCTTGTGGCCCGGTCAGGCCCGCGATGGCGGCGTACTGGCTGATGCTGCACGGGTTCGAGGTCTGCTGACTTTGTAAGTTATCGATTACCTTAGTCAGTTCCGCGGGAGCGATCGACCAGCCGATGCGCCAGCCGGTCATGGCGTAGGCCTTGCTCACGCCGCTGACGATGATCGTGAGCTGGCGGACATCGTCACCGAACGAGGCGAACGACCGGAACTCGGCTCCGTCGTAGATCAGCTTCTCATAGATCTCATCGGAGAGGACCGGAATCTGGTGCTTGACGGCGACTTTTGCCAACGCTTCCAGAGCGGCCACCGGGTAGACCGCTCCGGTCGGGTTGCTCGGGCTGTTGAGCATCAGCAGGCGGGTCTGGGGGGTGATCGCCTGCTCGAATTGCTGGGGAGTGAGGACATACCCCGACTCCGGCGTGGTCTCGACCAGTACCGCCTTGGCCCCGGTCAACTCGACGAGGGCGCTGTAGCTGACCCAGTACGGCGTCGGGATGATGACCTCATCCCCCGGTCCGCACAGCGCGGCGATCACGTTGTGAATCGCATGCTTGGCCCCGTTGGAGACGACGATCTGATTGGCCTCGAACTTGAGGCCGTAGTCGCGCTGATAGGCGTGGATGATCGCCTTCTTCAACTCCGGGATGCCACCCGAGGGGGTGTAGTGCGTGTGCCCCGCGTCCATGGCCGCCGTCGCCGCCGCCCGGATATGGGCTGGCGTGTTGAAGTCCGGCTCGCCGAGCGTGAAGTCGAACACCTTCACCCCGCTGGCCTTGAGCGCTTTCGCCTTGGCCGCAGCGGCGATCGTGGCGGAGGGCTGAAGGGTCTGGACGGCGGGAGAGAGTCGGAAGTTCATGACACCACTCGGGAAACACGTTGTTGTCCGGCCTGGTTGCCTGTGGCGGAACTCAGGGGAGACAGATTGTCCGGGATCGCCGAATTGAGTCAAGGACACGGAGAATCCAGCGTCCAGGATCGTGACCTCGTGTTACTGAGTTCCCCGGTGTTCGACGGGACCAGACCGTTCTGGGTATTCTCCCGTTCTGGAATTTGGTCAACTGATTCCACTCCCGTTCCCTGTCCTCAGCGAGCCGTCCGCATGTCGGAACCGATTTCCCCCGCGAAACCCTTTCGCCCCCGTTACTGGCGGGTGTGGCTGATGTTCCTCAAGGTCTCGCTCTCGCGCGAAATGATCTTCCGCATGAACTTCCTGATCGAGGTCGTCACCACCTGCTTCTGGATCGCAGCCCAACTGCTGCTGTTCCAGATCATCTTCGGACATGTGAAGCACATTCGCGACTGGTCGCAGTCGGAGTATTACGGGTTCATGGCGACGGGGATGCTGATCAATGCGTTCGTGGAGATGCTGTTCATGCCGAACTGTGCGAACCTGAGCGAGCAGATTCGCACGGGGAATCTCGACTTCGCGCTGGTGAAGCCGATCGATACGCAGTTCTTCGTCTCGTTTCAGACGGTCGACATGTCGTTGCTGGCCCAGGTGGCGGTGTCGCTGGGGTTGCTGGCGTATTCGGTGACGGCCAGTCATGTCACAGTGACGCTGGTGAGTGCGCTGATGTACCTATTTCTGGTCGCGGTGGCTGTGGGGTTCTTTTATGGGATGATGATTGCGCTGGCGAGTGCCGCAGTGTTCATGGGGCGGAACCAGGGGTTGTATGACTTCTGGTTCTACGTGACCTCGTTCGCCCGCTACCCCGGCGACATGTATCGGCAGGGAGCGGTCGGGGAGATTTTTTGGTTCGGGTTCTCGTTTATCATCCCGATACTGCTGGTGGTCACGGTGCCATCACGGCTGTTCTTGCAGAAGTCGCTGAGTCCGAACTGGTTGGTGCTGGTGATTGCCCCGGTGCTGACGGCGCTGACGCTATGGGGCTCGCGGCGGGTGTTTCTGTGGTCGCTGAGTCACTACCGCAGCGCGAGTAGTTGAGCCGTGGGATAGGCTTCCAGCCTGTCGAATCCTTGAGAATCCATGACAGGCTGGAAGCCTATCCCACTCAGAAGACAGGCTGGAAGCCTATCCCACGGACGAGTCCATGCGTTTCCCCACTCCTCTCCTTCAACGCTGCTGGTTCCTCGCCGGTCCGACCGCGTGTGGCAAGACCGCGACAGGGATCGCGCTGGCCGAGCGCATCGGGGCGGAGATTGTGTGTCTCGATTCGATGACGATCTATCGCGGGATGGACATTGGGACCGCCAAGCCGACGCTGGCAGAGCGCTCGCGAGTCCCGCACCACCTGCTCGATATCCGCGACCCGCACGAGGAGTTCTCGGCGGCGGAGTACATGACCGCTGCGCTCGCAGCCTGTGAGTCGATCCTCTCGCGCGGCAAGATTCCCCTGTTCGTCGGCGGCACGGGACTCTATCTGCGCTCACTGCTGCGAGG
>JAYTFV010000680.1:0-5279 GCA_043734065.1 Planctomycetota bacterium | reverse complement strand
GAAGCGGAGCGAGGAGTCCCCGAGAATCGCTCCGCTTTGAAGACTTCGCGTCGCGGCTAAACGGGGTTTTTACGAAATGTCCGAACAATCCACCTCGCCCCCTGTTCACACATCGTCCGTGTGCGCTATGCTTCCGGCGTGTCCCTTCGACACTCCGCCGGATTCCGCAATCATGAAATCAAAATTCCCGTGGATCGTCTTGGAACTGTGGGGAGTGCTGGGGTTCTTGTTTGCCATATTCGTTTACGGCTGTGATACACCGAAGCACGGGGACTTGCCCATGGAGAAGAACTCCGTGGAGGGGGCTACCCCGATAGCTAAGGCGGACAAGACGACGGCGAGACTGTCGGTTCATTCCCCCGTGGCCGATACCGTGCAGCCCGGCGACTGGTTCGAGGACCGCACAGCCGCCTCTCAGGTCAAGTTCCAATACTCCACCGGGCGCGACGCCCAGCGCTTCACGATCCTGGAAACCGTCGGCGGCGGAATCGGCTTTGTCGACTTCGACCTTGATGGGCGACCGGACTTGTTCTGCGTCGGAGGCGGCACGATTGATTCAGCCACCTCGGTCCCCAGCGGGCGCAGCTGTGGGCTGTTTCGCAATGTCGACGGGGGGCACTTCCGCGATGTGACGACGAGTTCACGGCTCAATCCGGCGACCGACTACTCGCACGGGTGCGTCAGTGGGGATGTGAACAGTGATGGGTTTTCGGACCTGCTGGTGACGTGCTACGGGCGGAACTGCTTGCTCCTCAATCAGGGGGATGGGACGTTCACGGATGTCTCCGAAGAGGCCGGGCTGCGGGGCACTCCGACTTGGAACACCGCTGCGGCCTTTGGCGATGTGAACCGTGATGGGGAGTTGGACTTGTATGTCGCGGGGTATGTCGACTGGGTGCCATCGGCCACTCGGTACACCGAGGTGCCGCCTCCGCAGGCATTTCATCCGGCGGGGGACCATCTGTTTCTGAACTCGGGAGACGGACGCTTCGTCGAGGTCTCGAAGCAGGCGGGCATTCGAAAGGACGGCATGGGCCTGGGAGTCATCGCAGCCGACATGAATGACGACCAGCGGATCGACTTCTATGTCGCCAACGATGTCGTCGAGAACCACCTCTATCTGGGCACCGACGGTGTCCAACTGCGCGAGGCGGGAGTCCTCTCCGGCGTGGCGTTCAATGAACTGGGCAGTCCCGAAGGGAGCATGGGAGTCGACTGCGCGGACGTGAACGGCGATGGGCGGGTCGACTTGTTCGTGACCAACTTCGAGATGGAGGACAACTCGCTGTACCTCAATCAGGGAGAGGGGCAGTTCCAGCACGCCACAGCAGCGTTCCGACTGGCCGGGGTGGGTCGTCCACAAGTGAAGTTCGGCACGGGGTTGCGGGACTTCGACGGGGACGGTTGGTTGGACCTGTTCGTGGTCAGCGGACATGTGCGTTACAAGGCCGGTCGGCAACCGTTCCTGCAGGCGCCGACTCTCTGCCGGAATGACCGGGGGCAGGGCTTCATCGACATCACCAAGTCGGGCGGCACTTGGTTCCGAGCGGTGCATGCCGCACGCGGGACCGCCACGGGCGACCTGGATGGCGATGGGGGACTCGATCTGGTGGTCAGTTCGCTGACGGAGCCGGTGGCCGTGCTGCACAACCGCCAGCCCGCGCAGAACTGGGTACGCACGCGACTGGTGGGGACACGCAGCCCACGCACGCCAATCGGGAGTCGCGTCAGTTTGTCGGCCTTCGGGCGGACTTGTGTGCGGATGGTGACCAGCGGGTCGGGGTACATGTCGCACTCGGAGGATTCTTTGCTCATGGCCGTCGAGTCGGGACGTAAGACAGTCGATGTGACAGTCACTTGGCCTTCGGGGTTGATCGAGGTCTTTGCCGGACTCCCCACGTTGAGGGAATCGGTCCTCGTCGAAGGTCGTGGGCATGCGGCCCCCTCACCCATAAAATCACCGGAGGGAAAGTAGGTGGGAAAATCCAAGGTCAAACGCCCTGCTCCTTCGGCTCAGCCGCCTCTGGTGCCCGCGCCGCCCGTAGTCGTGGCCCCAGAGCCAGCCCGGTTTCCGTGGCTGCGATTCGGTCTGGGGGTGTTGGCGATCGTGCTACTGTTCGGGCTTTGGTGGTGCGGAGTCCGGCCTCGGCTGCTGGTGCGCGAGGCGCGGGCGAAACTCGAGTCTGACCCCGAAGCTGCAGCGGGTCTGCTCGAAGACGCCATGGCTTCGTCACTGACGAGCCAGCGCGATGCCAAGGTACTCTGGACTCGCGCCTTAGTGCGCTCGGGTCAGGGGGAGGAGGCACTCGGGTGTTTCAGCCTGATCCCGTCTCCCGAACTCGCCGAGCCGGGCGGGCTACTCGACTTGGCGGATGACGCGATGCAGGCCCGGATGTCTTTGCTGGCGCTGTTATCTTTGAAGGTGATCCCGCCGACCTCCCCCCGGCGCAGTGATGCGGTGCAGCGGCTCATCGTGATTCAGCAGATGTACGAAAAGAGCGACGCCGCCTTGAAACTGGCTGACGAGTGGGCCCAGTTGCAGCCGAACAACCCCGCTCCCTGGCTCGCGAAGGCTCAGATCCATGAACAGCAGTTGCTCTTCACGGAGGCGAAACAGGACTACCGGGAGTTCCTCTCGCATGAGAAACACCCCGAGCCTCGCTCTGTGGGACTGCGGTCGCTGATCCGCTTACTGATCCTGGTCGGTGAGCGAGAAGAAGCTCGCGAGCTGCAAAACGAACTGACGCAAACCTGGACGACTCCCACGTCGGAGGACCAATTGCACGAGGCCCAACTCAGGCGTCTAGAGGGGGACATCGAGGGGGCGTGGAGCGAGGTCGAGCAGGTCCTTCTGGCGGAACCGGGCCAAGTGGTCGCTCTGGAATTGCGAGGCACGCTTGCCATGGATCGCCACGAATACGCCCGAGCCGAAGCCGATCTGGCCACGATCCTGAAAGAGCAGCCGTGGAACAAAGCCGTCCACTACAAGCTGGCACAGACGCTAGCCAAGCTCGGGCGTGAAGCCGAGTCCACGTCGCATTTCGCGGAGAACCGCCGCCTGAACCAACTCTCGACCCGCGTCCTCGACCTCCAGGGACGGAAGGATCGAACTGCCGCTGAGACGGCGGAAATGATTGAAGCCATGGAACAGACGGGAATGCAGGCCACCGCCGAGCGATTGAAACGCTCAACGCCTTCAGGGCCAGGGCTTCCGAGGTGAGAAACCCACGGAATTCGCCAATCTTCCGGCCTGAAAGGCCAGCCGTTCTCCCCGCCAGGGCTCGTCAGCGCGGGCTGCCGTCGCCCTGCACTCGCTTGCGGATATCGGTCTCCAGACGACCGAAGACCTGCTCGTGCCGCTGCACCGTCGCGGTCAGGAGCGCGGCCAGCCGCTTGGCGGTGAAGTGGTTCAGGATCACGCGCTGCGACACGCGAATCTTCTGGACCGGAGCCCCCATTGGATTCGGATTGAGCGCCAGGTCCAGGATCACTTCTTCCGGAGTGCTGGAGACGCGGCACAGATTCGAGTACAGGCCATCGACACCCGTATCGTCGAGTTCAATGCGAACTCCGGACTCGGGTTCCTGGGGTGCGTTCAACGGGGAATTCGGAGGGGTGGCTGCCATGGGGGCCTCGGGTGGAGAGAAGTGAGGAGAGAGACTGCCTTGTATACCATCCCCAGCAGTGAGCCTCAAACCGGATTGCCGGTCATTGAACAGAGAGATCGCGGGGCAATCGCATTCCGAGGAGGAATGGGTAATCTGCGAAGAGTGCCCGAGATTCTCGGGGCGAGTGTCCAGCTTGGGCGAAACCTCTGCCCTCTGAACGGGGTTGAAAGAGGGACGGCGAACGGGGGCGGTCTGGCCGTCCTCGACCGCGAATGACTTTCGGGAGGTTGGGCGATGTGGCTGCGTGGCTTGGTCGGATTGTGTGTGTGTTCGGTGGGACTGGCAGCACTCTGTGCGGAGGACCGGGTGGCGGGGGACTATGAGCCGCTCACAAAGACTCATACCGAAAAGGTCGTGCCGCTCGACCTCACCATCCACGATCAGGCTCGGAATCGCGACATCCCGATCCGGGTCTATCGCTGCGGCGAGGTCCAGGCGGCTCCGGTGGTTCTCTTCAGTCACGGCTTGGGTGGATCGCGCGAGGTGAGCGTCTTTCTCGGCGAGCATTGGGCCGCTCGCGGCTACGTGGCCGTGTTCCTGCAGCATCCGGGCAGTGACACCTCGGTCTGGCAAAACAAACGCCTCCTGGAGCGAATGGCTGCCATGAAAGAGGCTGCCAATGCCAAGAACTTCCTGTTGCGGGTGCAAGACGTGTCAGCTGTCCTCGATCAATTGGAGAAGTGGAACCAGGACTCGCAGCACCAACTGTCCGGGGCCTTGGACATGGAGAAAGTCGGCATGTCGGGCCACTCGTTCGGAGCCGTGACCACTCAAGCGGTCAGCGGCCAGACCTTCTTGAGGGGGAACAACCGGCCCACCGACCCGCGTATCAAGGCCGCTCTCCCGATGAGTCCCAGCACTCCGGTGGGCGGCGACGCGGCGACGGCGTTCGGCAAGGTGGGGATCCCCTGGTTGCTGATGACCGGCACGCAGGATGTCTCCAGCATCGGGAATCAGACAGCGGAGTCGCGACGCTTGGTGTATAGCGCTCTTCCGCCCGGAGGCAAGTACGAACTGGTGCTGCATCAGGCCGAACATTCGGTCTTCACCGACCGGGCCTTGCCGGGCGAAAAGCACCAGCGGAACCCGAATCACCACCGCGCGATCCTGGCTCTCAGTACGGCGTTCTGGGATGCGTACTTGAAGAAGGATGAGCGGGCCAAGTCCTGGCTCGATGGGGAGGGGCCACGCACGGTGCTGGACGAGAAGGATCTGTGGCAGAGGAAGTAGCGGGGTATTTCGAGCGGTTCTGACACGGGGTGGCCCAGACATCGCTTTGGATGTCTGGGTGACGAAGGAACAAGAGGGATTGAAAGGCGGGCGTGTCCTCTGTAACCTCTTGTTGCTCTGCAACCCAGACACTCAAAGCAGTGTCTGGGCCACCCTGCCGTGGATCGTGCTGGGCGTAACGCAAGGCGACGAGCCAACCTGAAAGGTATTGCGAAAGTTCCGAATAAGGATCTCGATGAGTTTCCGCCTGCCGTCATCAAGCCGGACGACCCTTCTAAAGTGGGTTCATCCGACTATTTGGGGGGTTGGGTGATCGCAAGGTTTTAACCTTGCAGGGTGTACTTGGTATGGTGCAGGGTCAAGAGGCGCTCCTTCAGGTGC
>JAYTFV010000679.1:0-16886 GCA_043734065.1 Planctomycetota bacterium | reverse complement strand
CAAGATCGCCGCCGGGATCAGCACGCTGGTGGTGAGTCTGTTCTACCTGATCCCGCAAATGGTCGGAGCCGGAGCGCTGGTCAAGCCGCTGTTGAACTTCGACCACTCGACGGGGGTGATCGTCGTCGGCATCGTGGTGATTCTGATCGTCGTGACCGCCGGGATGGTGAGCACGACCTGGGTGCAGTTCATTAAGGGGACGCTGCTGGTGGTGTTGTGTGGGGTCCTGGTGGGGATGATTCTCACGAGGGGACATCGCAGTGCTGGAGTAGGTACATTGATCGATCCAATCAATGGGGACCATTCCTCGGCATACTTTGACAGTCTAGATGATGCACTCTCTTGGAAACTCGCTCGCTTCGTGAATCATGATAAAACAGCGACTGGCAGTGACTTGCCAGCCCCAATACCGGCCACTGGTGCTTGGGCGACACGGCCCTATGTTCGATATCCCCGGCCAGAGAGCCAAGGAGTCGTTGTCGTTCGCAAGAGTGATGGGTTAGGGCACATGTTTGTCTGCCAGATGGTCAAGACTGTCGACGGAGTGAAGCACATCAATGGTCGACCTCAGAAGAAAGGCGAAGTCGACCTCAATCGAGTCGGGGAAATACTGAGGCTTCCGAACGGTGATGGGAACACTGGACCACTCGGACCGATCAGCTATCTCACTGTATTGCAAGACAGCGAAGTCATCGTTACCGGGACTGACGTATTCAAAGATGACGACGGCGTAGAAGTCACGATCTTCTACCCCAAGATCGTCAAAGGCTCCGACCTTCTGGTCCCCGGCGGCAGCCCGACCTTTGCCGGAATAAAATCCACCAAGTTTGTCGACAAGCTCGACTTCATCTCCCTCATGCTCGCCCTGTTCTGCGGCACCGCGTCGCTGCCGCATATCCTGATCCGGTACTACACCGTCAAGGACCAGCGGGCCGCCCGTCTCAGTACCATCGTCGGCATCGCCAGTATCGGGGTGTTCTATATCCTCACGCTCTACATCGGACTCGCCGCCATGACGAGTCTCGTCCTTGACCCCAGCAACACCAACATGGCCGCTCCCCTCCTCGCCCGCAGCTTCGGCGAGTGGATGTTCGCAGCTGTTTCGGCTGTGGCATTTACGACGGTGCTGGGGACGGTCAGCGGGTTGATTCTCGCTGCTAGTGGAGCTGTGGCTCATGACCTCATGTCGCATGGGTTCGGCGTGCAGCTGGATGACACCGGCAAGGTCCGCGTGGCGAAGATCTCGGCGGTGGTGGTCGGCTGCATTGCGATCGGTCTGGGGATTATCTTCGAGAAGTTCAACGTGACGTTCCTGGTCGGGTGGGCGTTCAACATCGCCGCGTCGGCGAACCTGCCGTCGCTGATCATGCTGCTGTTCTGGAAGCGAACGACGAAGGAGGGGATCATCACCGCGATTCTGGTCGGACTGTTCTCGTCGCTCACCTGGGTGCTGCTCAGCAAGGACGCCTTGACCAAGCTGTATGGCTACCCCAGTACGGTGATCCCACTGGTCCCGTTCAGCCAGCCGGGGATCGTCACGATCCCGCTCGGGTTCCTGACGCTGGTGGTCGTGTCGCTGCTGACCAAGAAACGTGACGAGTAGGATGGGCAATCCTGCCCGTCCCCGCGCGACTCCCACCCATCGAGCGACAACAAGGGAGCATACAGCGTCGAGCAGCACGTTGGACTTACGTCCAACGCTCGCTGTCGCACTGTAGGATGGGCAATCCTGCCCGTCCCCGAGCGACTGACAACGACCAAACACCGCCCCGCTGGGCCGCGGAGACGGTGCCCTACTGAGAACGCCGAATAACGGAAGGGACGGGCAGGATTGCCCATCCTACAACGCAAACATCACCCGATGACAACCCAAACCGACGACCCGCACGTCTCGACGCCCGTAAACCCCTTCTGGAAGGCGGTCATCGTCACCGGCTTCCTGTTCGTCGCGACCACGCTGGCCATCGTCATGACCCCTTATGGAGAGCAGAAGTCCTCGGTCAATATCTTCTTGCGGAAGCACGGAGCGTTGCTGGCCGCGATCGAAGTCGGGGCGGTGCTGGTCAGCGGCGTACTCGCGATGGCCATCGACCAGCGGCAGACCCAGGCCGCTGCCCGCTCGCAAACACCCCCTTCCACCGAGGAGCCGCCTCATGTGGGTTAAAATCTGCGGCTGGAACGACCTCGAAGTCCTCCGCGAGTCATTGGCCCTGGGCACCCCGGACGCCATCGGCCTGAACTTCTTCAAGAAGTCCCCCCGCGTCGTCAACAGGCTGAAAGCCCGCGAGATGCGACGCATGCTCCCCGCGAGCGTGGAGACCGTCGGCGTCTTCGTGAATCATACGCCCGCCGAGATTCGCAAGATCGTCACCGATGTCGGCCTGACCCATGTCCAGCTGCACGGGGACGAGTCGCCGGCGATTGCCTGGCTGCTCCGGGATCTATCGCTCATCCGGGTGTACCGCCTGAAGACCCCCTCGCTCGATCCGATCAAGCAGGATCTGGCCGCTCTGGCCGCTCGGAGAATCCGCCCGTGGGCGTGCCTGGTCGATGCCTGGCACCCCGCTGAGTACGGCGGCACCGGCCAAGTCGCCCCCTGGACCGCTCTCACCGAGTGGAAGGCCGAGTGGCCACGTTTGATCCTCGCAGGCGGCCTGACCCCCGATAACGTCGCCGAAGCCTGCCGAGTCGTCCGCCCCTTCGGCGTCGACACCGCCAGCGGGGTGGAGTCGGAGCGGGGAAGGAAATCGCCGAAACTCGTGCAGGCATTTTTGACAGCAGCCCGTTCGTCGGGATCATGAGAGACACGCACTGACCAAGTGATCGGACGTTTCAGAGGACTCTACCCGAGAGATCCGGGACGAACGACCCCCTGTTGGGCCAGTTGCTGCGCGACCCAGGTTGCATCCTCGGATGACAGCGGTGGCAATTCGTCGCGAACGTAGTCAATTCGCCGCGCGAAGGCCCCGTCCTCCCAAGCTCCGGTGATCAGGTCTTGGAGGTTGAGCACAATATCCCGGTCGGTGGGGCGAAGTGGCACCCGAATGCGGGGAAGAGTCTTTTGTAACGGAGCTGCGTAACATTCCGGGCGATCTGGCCGTGTGGTTCGAACGACACAAATGCGATAGGGCGAACGGTATTTCGGATTCGGGAGCTGTTCCTCGCGGACAAATACCGTCCACAGACCCGACACGAGCAGATCGACCTCGACTAAGTTCACGCCCCGGCTCAGGAGACCGAGCTGCTTGTGGTGAAAGAGATCTCGGTCGGCGGTACTCCGCTTGTTCGAAGGGCTGAGGAACTCAATGGTCGTCACCAGTCGACCGTCGTGGTCCTCAATACGAATCCGCCGCTGGGTTTCCGGCTCATCGGCGATATACGGTTCGTCCGCTTCGTCGAGTTCCAGGGTCGCCGTGGCGACAGCCGAACCCCCAGTCCCGCTTCGCATGATCGAGGCATCGGGCCGAAAACGAAAGAATTCGTCGTCGATCTCCAGAGAAACATACTGCTCAACACCCGCCACCAAGCCGGGTGGAAGTTGCCGCTGGATTTGATTCCTCGCGTAAATAATCAGCGACGCATGCACGTCACCCCAGTGGGCTTCGAGGAACGGGTCCATTCCGGGAAAGGGGGAGGGCATGAACGTGGCTCCTGGCCGTGTTGTTCAAGGACGGCAGAAGTCGGACGACTTCTGCTACTCCAGAATGATATCCCGAACGGTGCCTCCGCTAGGGATCATGGGCAGCACGTGTTCCTGGTACGGGCAGATCACGTCGAGCAGGAACGGGCCATCGTGGGCCAGCATTTCGGCGATGGCGGCGGGGAGGTCCTTCTTCAATCGCACCTGCTTGGCCATCACACCAAACCCGGCTGCGATCTGAACGAAGTTCGGGTACGTGTCCTCGTAGTGGGCCCCGGCGCCCTCGCCGAGCCATTCGGGGTGGTCGATCGGACCGAGATACGTATGGGCTCGCTTGCCGCCCATGAACCGGTCTTCCCACTGCACCACCATCCCCAGGTGCTGGTTGTTCAGGATCACCACCTTCACCGGCAACTTCTCACAAGCCAGCGTCGCCAACTCCTGCACGTTCATCAGCATGCAGCCGTCGCCGTCAATGTCGATGCAGATGCGGCCCGGATGAGCGGCCTGCATCCCCATGGCTGCCGGAAGGCCGAACCCCATCGTGCCCAGGCCGGAACTGGAGAGCCAGCGTTTTGGCTTACGAAACCGGAAGTGCTGGGCCGACCACATCTGGTGCTGACCAACGCCGACCGCCAAGAGCGGGTCTTTGTCGATCGTCTGCTTCCAGAGTTCGGTGATCGCCGCCTGCGGCAGGATGAAGGTCGGGTCGTCCTTGAACTTCAGCGGGAACTTGTCCCGCCACTCGTTGATCTGCTTCCACCACTCGTCGATCTGCGGCTTGTCGGCAGCCGTGAAGGCCGCATTGAGTTGTTGCAGGAACACCTTCACATCGCCGACGACCGGGATGTGGGCTTCCTTGTTCTTGTGCATCTCCGACGGATCGATGTCGACGTGGACGATCTTCCCGTGCTTGGCGAACTCTTCCAGCTTGCCGGTCACGCGGTCGTCGAACCGCACGCCGAGGGCCAGCAGCAGGTCGGCCTCGTTGACGGCGAAGTTCGAGTAGGCTGTCCCGTGCATGCCGAGCATGTGCAGCGACTGCGGGTCATCGCCGGGGAAGGCTCCGATCCCCATGACCGTGGTCGTCACCGGAATGCCGGTGGCGCGGGCGAACTTAGTGAGTTCGTCAGCGGCATTGGCGGTGATGACCCCCCCGCCGACGTAGAAGACGGGCTTCTTGGAGCGTTTGATGGCAGCGATGACGCGGTTGATCGTCTCGGGCGGAATGGCCTGCGGCTCGGGGTTGTAACCGGGCAGGTACATCGGCGGATCCCAATCGATCGCCCCCTCGATCTTGGCCAGTTGGATGTTCTTCGGAATATCAATCAGGACCGGTCCAGGACGACCCGTGCTGGCGATATGGAACGCCTCCTTCATGATCCGCGGGATCGAGTGCAGGCACTTCTGCACCGAGTCATGGCAACGCCAGTCGTCGGCACTCACCAAGTAGTGGTGCTTGGTGATCGGGCGGCAAATCTCGACGATCGGCGTTTCCTGAAACGCATCGGTGCCGATCACCGCCTGCGGCACCTGACCGGTGATGCAGAGCAGCGGGATGCTGTCCATCTTGGCGTCGGCAATGGCGGTGACGAGGTTCGTGGCCCCCGGTCCGCTGGTGGCCATGCACACGCCGACCTCATTGGTCGTGCGCGAGACGCCCTGGGCGGCAAAGGCTCCGCCCTGCTCATGGCGCGGCAGGATCGTGCGGATCTCGTCGCTGTATTTCCGCAGCGCCTGGTGCAGCGGCATGCTGCATCCGCCGGGGTAGGCGAAGATCGTCTTCGTGCCCATGCGCACGAGGCACTGGATCACGATGTCCGCCCCATTCAGGGCGGTCTGGGTCTCGGTGGTCGGGGTGGCAGCCACGTGCGCGGCCTCTTTGCAATCGGTGAAATGGCAGGAAGTTCTGAACGAATCGTCAATTTCGTGAGGACGGACCCTCAGAACACTCGTCAGGTTCAGGGGAACCCGGAAGTCCTGAAGTGTATCCAAAACAGGCGCTTAAAACGAGTCCCTGTGCAAAAAGCAGCGATCACGTGAGGGAAAGTGGTGCGAATCTCCCGATTGGGCGGGTTCGACACGACAGCGGCTTCCCATTGGAGTCCAGGCATCAGCCTGCCAGGAGCAGGCTAAAGCCTGGACTCCAAAGGGATTGCGGTCAGGCCCAGAACCCGCCGCGTGCGTGGTCGAAGACCGCCTCCTGCCCCCGATGCCTGGAATCGACTCGGCCATACTGAAACACCGTCCGCCCCATCACCCAGGTCCGCACCGGCCACCCCGTCAGCTCGACGCCGTCCCAGGGACTCCATCGGCTTTTGGTGAGTTGGTCGGCGTTGCGGATAGACTGTTTCTGGCGGAGGTCGACCAGCACGAGATCGGCGTCGTACCCCTCCTCGATGCGGCCCTTGTTCACGATGTCCCACACGCGAGCCGGGGCGTCACTCATCCACGAGACAACTTGCTCCAGCGTGCAGCGGCCCCGGTACACGCTGTCGAGCATCAGCGCCAGCGAGTTCTCCACAGCCGGTAGCCCCGAGGGCGACTGCGGGTACGGCTGGCGTTTTTCTTCGAGCGTGTGCGGCGCGTGGTCGGTGGCGATGACTTGGATCAGTCCGTCGCGCAGGGCCTGCCACAGGCCCGCGTTGTCCTCGGCGGTCTTGATGCTGGGGTTCATCTGGATCAGCGTGCCGAGTCGGTCGTAGTCGCCGACATGGAACAGCAGATGGTGCGGGCACGCCTCAGCGGTGATGAGGCCGCGATGATCGCGCAGCAGCTCGACTTCGCCCGCCGTCGAGACATGCAGCACGTGGAACCGGTGATGATGCCGGTGGGCGAGATCGATGGCGCGCTTCGTAGAGACATAGGCGGCGAGGTGGTCGCGGAGTTGAGAGTGTTGATGTACGTCGTTCAGCGTGCCGAGGCGTGCCTTGTTGGCGGCGATCGTGGCTTCGTCCTCGCAGTGGGCACAGATCGGCAGCGTCGACTCGGCGAAGATGCGTTCGAGGGCCTCCTGCTGGTCGACCAGCAAATCGCCGGTACTCGACCCAATAAAGATCTTAATCCCCGGCGTGCGCTGGGCTGCTTGAAGTTCGGCGACGTTACTCTCCGTGGCACCGATATAAAACCCATAGTTGACCACCGACTTCGAGGCTGCCAGCGCGAGCTTCTCGTGTAAGGCCGCGATACTGGTCGTGGTCGGCTTCGTGTTCGGCATTTCCAGAAACGTCGTCACGCCCCCCTTGGCACAGGCCAGACTCCCCGTGTGCAGGTCTTCCTTGTGCGTCAGCCCCGGATCGCGAAAGTGGACCTGGTCATCAATCACGCCCGGCAACAGATGCAACCCGGTCGCGTCGATGATCTCATCGGCGATCGCAGTCCTCGGCGGGGCGATGGCCAGTATCTTGCCGCCTTCGATGAGCAAATCCGCCCGGACAATCCCGGAAGGGAGGACGAGGTCAGCGTGTCGAATGAGGGTGCGCATCAGAGGCAGTTCACCATTGGGCCAAGGTCAATCATTGCTAACCGGCATGATACCACCTCAAACAATCAACGTCGTTGTGACGGCACTTCATCCAGCAGCGTCAGCACCAACGCCTGTTCCAGCTCCCCCACCTTGAACCCAAACGGGCCGCGACCCGACTGGTAGGTGACTTGTCCTGCCCTGTCCAGAACATACAGCCTCGCGGGCATCGCGCTGTACTGGTCCCCCACCAAATCGTCGACACCATCCACGACGACCGGGATCGATGGCCGTAGCAGGTTCATGCACGCCTGGGCGATCGCCTGACGGGCGGAGTTGCTGGTCGGCTGTTCCACGTGGATGCCAGCGGTTTCGTTGCTGGACATGCACCAGCCGTTGCAGGGGTGAGCCTCGCGCACATAGACGAACAGGAAGTTCGCCCGGTCGCGAAAGCGATTCGCGACGAGTTCCACGCCGGAGTACAGGCTGCGGAACGGGCCACAGGTGTAGTTGCCGAACACGAGAACGGACGGCTGGTTCCCGACCAGGCTCGACAGCGAGAGTGAACCCGTCCCCTCCAGTGTCGGGAGGGAAAAGTCCGGTGCCGTCTCGCCGGGTCGGGGGCCTTCCTGCAAGCTACCCAGTTCGCCGTTGGCCAGCCCCTTCAGAAGTGCCTCCGCTGACGGGATGTCCCCCGGACGCAGTCCACCGGTGGGACCGCTGCCGATGAGGGCATCTCGAAACGCTTCGAATGAGAGGCTCGCTGCCGGACCGCGTGCTGTGTCAAAAAAAGCCTGCCACTCCGGAGCGGTGATCTGGCCATCTCCCCGACTATTGAGTCTGCGGAAGAAGCGGTTCGCGACGTAGGACTGCTGCACCCACGGGTTCACATCCGACCAGTCGAGGTCGCTCGCTGAAATGCGTCCATCTTGATTGCGGTCGAGTCGCCTGAGCCAATCGACGGGATCGGACAGATCGTCAATCCGAAAGCCCCCTTCGATCGGTGGGCCCCAGCGCCGGACCAGCGAACTGAAATCGAACTTCGACTGCGCCGGTCCAAACCATCCATTCTGGGCACCGAGGCTCTCTTGCCGAGCGATCGACAGCAACATCCGGACCGACTCCGAACGATGGTCCTCCGGAATCTCTCGCTCCAGTCGGTCAGCCATCGTGGCCGCTTCAGCCACGGTTTGAGGTATCGCGTCCTGCATGAGGATCACTCGCGGGACTCCACGGACTGGCTCTTTCACTGACCTGTCCCCCCCCCCGTGTCGACAGTGACTTGCAGAGTGCCATCTCTCTGGTGACGCGAGATCCCGTTTGCCGCATCCCTTCACCCATGAATTGGCGAACGCAGCGACCGAAAACATTCTGCTCCCATGAATTCTAACTGAACAGCAACTGCAAATCTTCCCAACTCATCTTCTGCAGCAGGCTGCCGTCGATGGAGAGGATGGCCTCGGCGAGGTGCTTTTTCTGCTTCTGGAGTTCGAGGACTTTCTCTTCGACGGTCCCGCGCGTGATCAGGCGGCAGGCGTGGACCTTGCGCGTCTGGCCGATGCGGTGCGTACGGTCGATCGCCTGGTTCTCCACTGCCGGGTTCCACCACGGGTCGAGCAGGAACACGTAATCGGCTGCGGTCAGGTTGAGGCCCGAGCCACCGGCTTTGAGGCTGATGAGGAACAGCGGGGTCTTGGAACCATCGGACTGGAATTGCTCGACGCGGGCCTGGCGGTCCTTGAGCGAGGTCTGGCCATCGAGATACAGGTACGGAATCTTTTCCTTCTTGAGGTGCAGTTCCAGGATGGCCAGGAACGACGTGAACTGCGAGAAGACGAGGGCCTTGTGCCCTTCCTCGGTGATCTCGCGAAGCCGTCCGAGGAGTTCTTCGAGCTTCGGGCCGAGTTCCTTCTTGGCGGTCACGTCGAGCAGGCCGGGATGACAGGCGGCCTGACGCAGACGCAGCAGGGCCTCCAAGACGTGGATCTTGGAATTCGCCAGACCCTTCTCGCTGACGGTCTGGGTCAGCGAGGCCCGGTAGTGGTCGCGGAGTTCGTTGTAGAGCTTCTCGTGCTTGGGCGACATCTCACAGTACAGAACCTGCTCCGACTTCTCGGGGAGCTCCTTGAGTACCTGACCCTTGGTGCGCCGCAGCACGAACGGAGCGATCGCCTTCGACAGCCACTGCAACGATTCGGGCTCACTCGCCCCACCGCGCGCGACACGCTGAAACGCGGTCGAGTTCCCGAGCAATCCCGGATTGAGGAACTCAAACAGCGACCAGAGTTCCCCGATGTGGTTCTCGATCGGCGTCCCCGACATGGCCAGCCGGTGGCGGCCCTTGAGCAGCCGCGCCGCCTTCGCCGCCTGAGCGGTCGAGTTCTTGATCGCCTGGGCCTCGTCCAGGATCAGGTATTCGAAATCGATCTCGCGAAGCTTCTCGATATCGTTCCGCATCGTGCCATACGTCGTGACGACGAGGTCGATCTCGGCCAGGTCTTCCAGCCCGACTCGCTCCTTGCCCGTGAAGTTCAGCACGCGCAACGTCGGCGTGAACTTCGCCGCCTCAGCCACCCAGTTGAAGACCAGGCTCTTCGGCACCACGACCAGCGACGGACGTTTTTCGGAACCGTCTTTGAGCTGTCGCTGCCGCAGTGTCTCCAACCACGCCAACACCTGGATGGTTTTCCCGAGCCCCATGTCATCCGCCAGACACCCGCCCAGCCTCAACTCATGCAGGCACGCCAGCCACCCCTGGCCATGCTTTTGGTAGTCACGCAACGAACCCCCGAACCCTTTGGGGTGGGTGATGGCTTTAACCTTGTGCGTCTTGCGGAGCTTCTCCCGGAGAGACTTGAACCCGAGGTCCACCGACGCCTTTTGGTCACTCGCCAGGAGAGCATCGAGAAGCAAGGCCTGCGACGACTGGAACCGGATCTGCCCGTTCTCGGTGTTGCCCAGGTCGGCCATCCGACCGAATCGCTTGATCCAGTCCTCGGGGAGCAGGCCAATGCTCCCGTCATCGAGACGGATCGTCTTCTCCCCGCGTCGTACGGCATCGAGCAACTTGGGCAGCGTCGTCGACCCGTACTCGAAATCGACCTGCCCATCCAGATCGAACCAATCGATGTTGGAGGGCGAACTCGACGTGACGCTGAGCTTCAAGCTCCCTGAGGTCCGCAGCCGCTCGTTGTTGGCCTCGACGATCCAGCCCGCGTCCGAGAGCTGGCGAGCGAGGTCCGGGAAGTGGTTCAACTCACAGCGCAGTTCGGAGACCCCATCCCAGTACCCAGTCGTCTGAGTCTTGAGGGCCTCGGCTGGAATGGACTGCGATTTGCGGAACAACTCGCGTTCGGCGATGCGATTGCGGTTGTAGAGGACGCCATTCGTCTGGTCAAAGACCATCTCCAGGGCTTCGCCCGCTGCCACGCGGCCCTCGCCATACTGGTATTTCAGCCGAGCGGTAATCGTCGATTTCTTGCCAGCAGGATTGAGGTCGACCATCAGCACAGCGACCGGATCGATCGTGGCGACCGAGCAGAACTCGTCCGGGAACCGCGTGACCGGGGACGGCGAAACCGTGGACAGGTACTGCAAAAACGCCCCGCGCTGGTCGTTCGTCACGACCCACGGACGAGGGGCCAGCGTCGCAATCCAGGGGCTGTCCGACTCATCGGCCAGCATCCCGATGCGGTCTTTGAACAGGACCAGTTGTCCCACCATGATGATGATGTCGGAAAGCGGTGCAGTCACCGATCCATCGTAAGTCGCCAGCTCACCTCTGACCGTCCAACCCGATTCATCGGGCAGTCGCTCCGCCGTCAGTTGGAACCGATACGGCATCGCATCCCAGCGAATCGGCTGGACGTTCTCCCACGGTTGTTTGGCTTCCAGAATCCAGGTCAGCCGACCGGTGGCGGCCAGCCGCGGGAAGAGGCTCTCGGCCACCTCGGGTTCGAGCGACAACTCGGACTCACGTTTGCGAGTGGTCGTGTGGCGGCGACGCCAATCGAAATCCTGGTACGGATTGCTCAACTGCTGTGTCAGGAACTCGCGCTCCACTCGTGTCGTGGCGGCGGCGATGGCCTGGTACTTGGTGTCGACCGGTTTCGGCTTCGACAACACCCCCTCCGGCCCCAGCGTCCGCGTGAACAGATCGAGGGCGACCTGATTCTCGGAGACCGAGCGAGTCGCGTTGATGGCGTACCAGATTTGCGTATCGAGCGAATGCACGAGCGGTCGCACAATCTGGCGATCCGAGCGGATGCCTTGCAGGGCACTCATCCACACATTGTCTGCGGGGAGTCCTGGCAGCGACGGAGCTGTGGGGCCAGCCGGAATCAGGCCGTGGGAGGAGAGGCTCTGCTGTGCGATGCTCTGCACCGACGGGATACGGGCCACCGTGGTCGCTGTCGTCTGAATGACGACCTCGTTCAACTCGTCGTCCAACTCGAGTTCGATCTCATCCATCTCCGTCTCGAAGTCGACTTCCTCCGCATAGACCGGAGAGAGATTGAGCGATCCCGTCCCCGGGGGGCCCCACAACGCGAGGCTGTTCACGGCCAGCAACGACGCCCAGACATGTTTGCAGGAATCGCCATCCGCAGCGCGGGGGCAGCAGCACGAGGTTTCGATCAGATGATCATTCTCGGCATCGCCGCAGTTGAGATAGACATCATACGGCGTACGCCGGTTGCCCTGGACGGCGTAGTGTACGATGTCGCCCGCCCGCCGGACGAAGCGGACCTTTTTCCGCTTGAAGTATTGCTCTCCCTCTTGGAGAGAGTAGAAATCGAACTCGTGCGCAAGTCGTTTGGATATCATGGCGTCCCTGCCGGAACCGAGTGGGTCATGCGAGGTGGGACACCAACGATCATTCTAGCTTCCCTCCGCACGTCACTTCAATTTACCACCCTCCGACTTCAGTCGCAACATTCAAGACGCTTGCGGATTGAAAATAATTCAACTGCGCGGGGGTGGACTTCAGGCTCGTGAGGGCCAGGCGATCGATGACGGTCGTGGCGTCAATGACGGCCGGTGAGGATGTGCTGTCGCGGGGGTCGATCGGCCCGAACGTGGCCCCGAACAGCGAGGCCCCCAGGAACCGCGCCCCCCGCAAATCAGCCCCGCGAAAGTCCGCTCCTTCCAGGTCCGCCGCGACCCCGTTTGAATCGACACAGAATCTCGCCCCCCGCAGGTCTGACCGCTCCAGATGGGCCCCCGACAGATTCGCCCCGTCGAAGCCACCGTCCCGCAGATCGGCCCCCTCGAAGTGGGCATCGCGCAGCTGGGATCCCGCGGCATTCAAGCCTCGCAAGTCTATGCCCGCGGCCACGACTCCCCGCAGGTCGCGACCGCTGAAATCCCGAGCGGTGAGCAACTGCCGCACCTCGTGCAGATCGAGGTCCGCCGCCAGGAACCGCTCCTCTTTCCACGGGTCGGCTGAGTTGTGATACCCGGCGTTCGCTTCCCAGTATCCGAGCCGGTCCTCGGTCAGGAGTTCGATGCGGGCGAGCCACTTGAGGCTTTTATAGAAGTACCTCCCCGGCGTGACGATGCGGACCGGACCGCCATGCTCCGGGGAGAGCGGCTGGCCATCGGCTTCGAATGCCACAAGGAGATCCGAGTCTCTGACCACCGACAGCGGCAGCGAGGTCGCATGCCCCCGCTCGCTGTGAGCCACGAACGACACAAACCGGGCCGTGGGTAAAGGTCGGCAGAGATCGAGCAACGTCGAGAGCGGTACCCCGCTGAATTCCACTCCCAGCCGCGACCAGCGCGTCACGCAATGCACATCAATCCGGCGAGTCACCTGCGGCAAACCTCGCAACTCCTCTAGCAACCAAGCCCTCGCGCTCTCCACCGCCCCACTGCAACTCACCGTCCACGGGCCAGCGGGGACCAATGCCGCACGCTCCCCCACGATGGGCCACTTGCCGGGAGCGACCAACTGCTGGTTCGGCGGAAGTGGCACGAGTGAGGGGAAAGAGGGCATCACGGATTCGCCGGAAGCTGGGAGTCGACAAGGATACTCCGTACTATACTCACGTGGTCCAGAGTAAGTCGTAGCGGGCACGCACACCAAATCGCCCACGTTCTGGCGAAACGTGGCTACCAGAGGATGTCTCACTACTGCCCGCGTGAAGTATAACCCGCACCTCCCGATCTCGATTCCCCCTTTTCTGCCGGTCGATTCCCTCGAATAATCTCCGGGGTCACACTGCTCTTGGAGATTCGTCCGCCGTGCGATATGCAGCGGCTCCCAAGTCCCCACCGCTGGCTCTGCGGTACGGATCTCAACTGACCGAGGAGGCTGTCATGGCTCCCGTGTTGACGAGTGATGCTCAACTCAAGAATTGGTTCTCGGGTCTGGCGGAACAGACCTTTGAGGTGGAGTACGGGATCGCCGACCCGCCGCTGATCGACTACCTGTCGGACATGCTGGTGCGGTTTGTGCGGATCGATGCCGTGTTCGCGATCCGCGATGAGGTCGGTCGCCGTCTCGACCAGGTCGTCGACATGCTCCGCGAAGCTGAGTGCCGCGAAGCCGAACCCCGCCGGGAGGTCCACCGCCACATCGGCGACTTCACGCTGTTCTGGACCGGCGTCTATCCCGAAGGGCTACCGCGACTGAAACAGCTCGACCGACCCGACTGCTGGGTGAATTACTACGAGACCGGCAAGCGGTGCTACCTGATCGCCAGCGAATACTCAGACGAGCCGCACCGCGAGGAGGCCCAGGTTCTGCGGCGATTGAGTACGCTGTACGACACCTGCCGCGAGGGGCTGTACTGCATCCGCCGCGAGTGGGACGCCCGCCCGCCGCAACGCCGTGCTGCTTGAGCCTTCCAGCCGCTGTCTCTGTTTGACATCACGTACGCATATGCGTACCATATGGTTTCCCTGGAGACGCCCATGACAGTTCTCACCGCCAGTGAAGCCCGAGCGAATCTGTATCGGCTGATCGACCAGACCGCCGAGTCCCACATCCCGATTGTCATCGCAGGCAAGCGCTCCTCCGCAGTGCTGGTTTCGGCGGAGGACTGGCAAGCCATTCAAGAGACGATGCACCTCCTCTCGATTCCCGGCATGCGTCAGTCGATCCGCGACGGCATGGCCGAGCCTCTGGGCCAGAGTGCCAAGGAGTTGAAGTGGTGACATGGGAAATCGTGTATGCCAAACAGGCGATTAAGGATGCCAAAAAACTGAAGGCGGCGGGACTGAAGGCGAAGGCGGAAGAGTTGTTAGCGATCTTGAGAGTCAATCCTCTGCAAAACCCGCCGCCGTTTGAGAAACTCGTGGGCGACTTGGCGGGTGCCTATTCGCGCAGGATCACTATTCAGCATCGCCTGGTGTACGAGATCTTTATGAAGGAGCGGGTCCTACGTGTTCTTCGCCTGTGGACGCACTACGAATGAGGCCGGCTGGCGAAACGCCCATCGTTGGATGGCGGAAAAAGCAGCTTCAAGCAGCTTCAAGCAGCGTCATGAGCGAGATATCGGGTGGGAAACAGCCCTGTTCAGTCTCGAATCGCTGGCATCGAGTTTGCGTTCTAACTTTCGTGATCTCTCGTTCCGCACTCCCGCCCGCACTCGACATAGCGAATCGGGGACGGCATGATGCTGCCAGACGCGGCACTGGCCGGGCTAGTCGACAAGTACAGGAAGCACATCGTGAGCAATCGAATTCGGTTCGGCAGCATTCTGGGACTCGTGTCGCTGGGCCTGTTCGGTCTGGCGGGACTCTGTTCTTCGGGGCGGGCTGCTGAGGAGCAGCCGGATCGGCCGCCTGCGCCGCCGACTGCGGTGTCGCTCCAGATCGAGCCAGCCGCGTCGGCCAAGCCGCTGAACCCGAAGGGGACGGTGTACCTCGACACGGTCAACAAGAAGGTGATCCTGCGCGGGCAGTTGTGTCTCCGCGAGGGGCTGCTGGAGATGCTGGTGTGCAAGACCCAGACTAAGGAGCACGAGTCCGTACTCTCCGTCGATGCCGAGGCGTACGTGATCCATGCGGCCTTGATGGCCTTGGGGGCCAAGCCGGGGACACCGGTCAAGTTTCAACCCGAGTACGCGCCTCCCACCGGTCAGAAGATCGACATCTACGTCGGCTGGACCGATGAGTTCGGTCGCCCCCAACGCTACCCCGCCCAGAAGCTGATCCGCAAGGTCACGCAGCGGTACTACACCGCTATACTCGATCCCCTGCCGAAGGAACTCAAGATCGACAACCGGGGCGATCTGCGGTACGACACGACGACGAAGGAACTGATCTGGTTCGGACGCATGAACGAAACCCAGAAGAAGGCTTTGCTCGCTCGCAGTGCGGACAAGTCATACCAGAAGCTGATCGAGAAGTTCTTCGCCGACAGCCAGCCGCAAGACCTCGACGCCGATTTCATCTTCGCGGGGAGTTCGTTCTACAAGCAGAAGGACGGCACCCAGTATTACATGGCCGAGGCGGGCGACTTCATCTGCGTGGCCAACTTCGGCGACGCGATGATCGACATTTCCGTCCGCAGCTCGGCGGACAACGGGGGACTGATGTTCGAGCCGTACACCGAGCGGCTGCCGAACAAGCGGACGGCGATGACGATTGAATTGATTCCGGTGGGATTGGGCGAAGCGGCGGTCGCGCCTCCCGAGAAGAAGTAAAGGCGAGCGGTCGGTTGATGGCATCCGGTAGGATGGCCTTTCCAGGCCGTCCTCGCCGCGAAAGTCACCCGAGGACGGCCTGGAAAGGCCGTCCTGCTAGGTCGGCTGTCTGTGTCCGCTGGCTTTACAGGGTTGACGTAAGGTGTTTCAGGGATGCCGCTTGCTGGGAAACTCGGGTGATGATTCAGCGGACAGCCCCATTGCCTTGAAACGTGCCCCGCGTCCCGCAATAATACCTGCTTCCCCTTGAGGATGGGTGCGAGAGTGCCTTTATTCAGGGATCAGGCGGACCGGCAGTGAGACTGACCGGATTCGCAGTCAGAGGTCGATGCGGCTGTCATCAGGCAGCCCGCTCCGGAGCCATCTCCGGAGGCACGAAAGGGACTTGGCACATGGGGCGTTACACTGGCCCAAAGGCTCGCGTCAATCGTCGACTGAGCTTTCTGGTTTACGAAAGCGCCGGAGCTGTCAGAGCTTCCGAGCGCAAGCCCAATCCACCGGGTCAGGCGACCCGTCGGAAGAAGCTGTCGAACTATGGCACCGCCCTGAACGAAAAGCAGAAGATCAAGCACTACTACGGGCTGCGTGAAAAGCAGTTGCGTCGGTACTTCGCCAAGGCCCGCCGCATGAAGGGCAACACCGGGGATCATCTGCTGGTGCAGTGCGAGCGTCGGCTGGACAATACGGTGCGTCGTGCCGGGTTCACGATCACTCGGATGCAGGCTCGCCAGGGCGTGGCTCACGGCCACTTCCAAGTCAACGGACGCACCGTCACGATCCCGTCGTTCCAGGTCTCGGCTGGGGACATCGTGAGCGTGAAGAATCGTCCGAACCTGAAGGAACTCTACGCTCAGTTGACAGCCTCTTCGCAGAGCTACAACTGTGCCTGGGTCTCGATGGACCGGGATGAACTCAAGGCCGTCGTGACGACGGTCCCGAGTCCCGCCGACATCAGCCTGCCGGTGAATGCCGGTGTGGTGGTGGCGTTCCTGGCTCGCTAGTCCAGCAGTCGAAGTCGAATTACAAACACCCGGTGGCTCCTGCGTGAGCGACCGGGTGTTTTCGTGGAGTATTCAAGAGGTTGGGCAGCTGCGTTCGCCCGAACGCATGGAGTCGACACTCGGGCGAAGGT
>JAYTFV010000678.1:0-4362 GCA_043734065.1 Planctomycetota bacterium | reverse complement strand
CGTCAGCCTCCGGACCCTGCGGCCCCACGCCGAAGAGTCCGGGGGCTGACGCCGCCCGGCTCGCCTGCGATTGTCGTGGGGACGAACTGGCCAGACTGGCCGGGCTCCTGCGTGAACCAACTCAACAGTGATGAAAGCGCCGTTGCATCAGGCCTGTGTTCGCGTGTGAGGCCCTCGGTTCGTGTGCGGTGCGACCGAGTCTGATGTCGCCGAGTGAGGTTGTTGCAAGCGGAGTCGTCTTTGGGATAGCCTCTCCGACAACAGAGGCCCCCGCGGCTCTTGGCCCACCCAGCGGGCCTGCTCCTCACCCGTGACATCCCGCAGCGCTCGACCCCATGACACCACCCGCCTCGCCACCGGCCAGCAAACGCAGTTTGAAACTGGGGATCGGCTGGGTTCTGGCGGTGGCGGCGATTTACGGCGGTATCGCCTGGTTCATGTCACAGACGATGCAGAACCACCCGGATTACGGCAGTCGGCTCAACTTCTTATTGATCCTCACAGCTCCCGCTGAGGGCTCCCGCGTTCCGGCCCGCCCCTCTGCCTGGCAGTATCTCCCCGAGCGGTTCGACTTGATGGCGGTGGCGGTTGTGGTTCTGGTCTTCGCGTGGGGCTGGGGGAGTCTCATCATCCGGCGGCTGATCCCTCGCGAGCAGATCACGACCCGGCTGGAGCGGTGGTATTGGTCGCTGGTCACTGGGATCGCCGCGTGGGGCACGCTGACGCTGCTGCTGGGGCTGATCGGAGTGCTGTCCCCGGTGGTTTTCTGGCTGCTAGGCGGCGTGCCGGTGGTCATCGAAGCGTCCCGGTGTTGGCGGCAGTGTCGACCGACAGTCTGGCAGCCATCGTCCAGGGTTTGGACCGGACTGGGCATCGCCTGCGCCATCGCCATTGCTCCGTTTCTGCGCGCCATGTTGCTGGGTTCGCTGCAACCGCCGAATGACTTCGATGTGAAGGAGTACCACCTCGCCGGGGCCAAGGAGTTCTACCAACTCGGCCGCGTCGAGATGCTGCCGCACAACGTCTACACCAGCTTCCCGTTCCTGACCGAGATGCTGTGCCTCTCCGGGATGGTCCTGCGCGGCGACTGGTTTCGAGGGGCACTCGCCGGGCAGGCGGTGCTGGCGGCGTTCGCTCCTCTCACGGCTCTCGGTCTCTTCGTGGCCGCCCGGCGCTGGCTGGGGACGACGGCGGGGTGGTTCGCAGTGCTGGTTCATCTGACCTGTCCGTGGACCTACCGCATCTCGATCATTGCTTATGCCGAGGGGGGCCTCGCGTGCTTCCTGTTCGCGACGTTCTTCGCTGCTTGTCGAGTGATCGAAGCGGTCGAACCGAGGGCCGCCCGCCGCTGGACGCTGCTCACCGGTCTCCTCGCCGGGGCCGCTGCGGCTTGCAAGTACCCGGCAGTGCTGACCGTGGTGATCCCGCTAGGGGCTCTGATCGTAGGATGGGCAATCCTGCCCGTCCCTCTTGCGACGCCGCCAGCAGGGAGCAGGACGGGCAGGATTGCCCATCCTACGATCAGCCATGCCTTACTCTATTCCCTCGGCATCCTCGCCACATTCGGCCCGTGGCTGGGCAAGAACCTGTGCGAGACCGGCAACCCCGTCTACCCGCTGCTGTACTCCGTCTTCGGAGGAGCCGACTGGGACGCGGCTTCGCACGCCAAGTGGAAGGCCGGGCACCCGCTGCCGCTGAAGGAGATCAACGGTCCGAGTTGGATCGTCCGCGACACGCGCGACCGGCTGTGGGATGTATTCCTGGGCAGCGACTGGCAGTCGGGGTTGTATCTCTCGCTGGCGTTGGCGGTCGTGTTTGCGATCTGGCGGTCTCGCCATGTGAAAGCCCAGGGGTTGCAGCCCCTGGGCTTGATGCTGTTCGCGGTCGCGTACTCACTCTGGCTCTTCTTCACGTGGCAATATTTCACGCACCGCATCGACCGCTTCTGGGTGCCGATGTTGCCGATGTGGAGTCTGCTGGCCGGGGCGGGACTCGCTGCTCTCTGGGAGTCCATCGAGGAGTTCATGCCGCATCGCACCGCTGAAGTGTATGCCGTCCTGCGCGGGGGGATCGCGCTACCGGTCGCGGCGGTCGTGCTGTTCAACCTGGCCCTGGCCACGAGTACTGTCGGCGGGAACAACTCCTACTTGATGGAGATGAAAGCACTCCGCGAGCTGACGAAGACCCCGTGCATCGCCTGGGTCGAAAGTCTGAGGCTGGCCCCGACGGATAAGGTGCTGTTCATCGGCGAGGCCGAGATGTTCGATGCCGCATTCTCCTACGAATACAACACCGTCTTCGACCACTCGATCTTCGAAGACGATTGCTCCGCGGCATTGCCCAACACATCCTCAGCCGATCAACCGTTGCGGCCCAAACAAGAGATCCTCGACCGCTGGCACGCGCGCGGCATCACCCACATCGTCGTCAACTGGAGCGAAGTTCTTCGCTACCGCACCACGTACACATACACTGACTTCGTGCATCCGTCGCGGTTCCAAGCCCTCGTCGACGCGGGCGTCCTGGTTCGGGACCACCGAGCCCAACTGAAGTTGCTGGAGTCTCTGGCACCCGAAAAGCAGACCGAAGTCCTTCGCTGGGCCCCCGCACTCCAGCAAACCGGTCCTCAGGGCCAGTCAGCTGTGGTTCTGTTCGAGGCGTACCGCGTGGCCCAGTTCTCTCCTCCGGTCGATTGACGAATCGGCCAAATCCTTGAGACTGCGCAGGCGGGACCGGAGAACCGCAAGGGCCATTGTCGCGTTTCGTTCCGCGCAAGGACGCTCTTTCGCGAAGCGAAAGGCGACACAGAGTCCCTCCCACCACACCCTCGATCCACGATCTGATCGCCTCAAGGACCGTCATGATTCGCGTCGCCATTCTCGGAGCCACGGGTTACACCGCCTACGAACTGATGCGGTTGCTGCTGCGTCATCCGCAGGCCCGCATCACCGTCGTCACCAGTCGCAGCGAGACCTCTCACATCTCGCAGGTTCACCCGGCTCTGTATGGGCGGCTCGACCTGCGGCTAGAGAATGCGTCGCCGGAGGAACTGGCTGCGCGGGCGGATGTGTGCTTCTGCTGTCTGCCGCATGTGGCGAGCATGGAGGTGGTGCCGAAGCTGTTGTCGGCGGGACTCAAGGTGGTCGATCTGTCGGCGGATTATCGGCTCAAGGATCCCGGCGTGTACGAGACGTGGTACAAGCACGTGCATACCGACCCGACGCGGCTGGGGACGACGGTGTATGGACTGCCGGAGTTGTTCGGCGACCGGATTCCGGGGCAGTCGTTGATCGCGAATCCGGGGTGCTACACGAGTACGTCGATCCTCGCCCTGGCTCCGCTGCTCAGTGAGAAGCTGATCGAGCCGACAGGGATCATCATTGATGCCAAGAGCGGTGTGTCCGGGGCGGGGCGGACTCCCAAAACAAACATCCTCTATGCCGAGTGCAACGAGAGTATTTCGGCGTACTCGGTCGGCGATCATCGGCACACGCCCGAGATCGAGCAGATTCTGTCGGAGGTCAGCAGGCAACGGGTCGAGGTGATCTTCACGCCGCATCTGGTCCCGATGGATCGCGGAATCCTGGCCACGATCTACGCGACCCCGACCGGCCCCGTGACGCAGTCTCAACTGCTGGAGGCAATGCGCCGCTATTACGCTGGCAAGCCATTCGTCCGCGTGGTCGATCACTTGCCGCGTACGAAGGACGTGGCGTTCACGAACTACTGCGACATCACCGCGCGGGTCGTGCGCGGTAAGGTGCTGGTATTCGGGGCACTCGACAACCTCATCAAAGGAGCCTCCGGCGTGGCCGTCCAGAACTTCAACCTGATGTACGGGTTCGCCGAGGGAACGGCGCTCGAAGCGTAGACAAACATTGACATCACGCGACGCCACAGGTACGGTCAACGGGGTTCGCGTTCCACTCCTTGGGGAGTTGCCATGACAGTCAAAGATCGAATCGCCGGTGAAGCGCTGGCCCTCCCCGCACAGGACAGGGCGGAGTTGGTCGATTTGTTGGAGAAGAGTCTGGATTTGGCGGACGATCTGATCGACGAAGAACTGATGCAGGAGTTGATTCGGCGATCGAACGAAATCCGAACCGGGACCGTCATTCCGCGAGACGCGAGTGTGGTTCTCGCGGAACTCTGGAATCGTCAGCGGGGTCAGTCTGCGTCATGACTATTCGCATCCACCCACAGGCCCAAGAGGAGATCGAATCGGCTCGGGTCTACCTGGAGTCACAACGCACGGGTTATGGTGGCCATCTGCTGTCTGAAGTCGAACAGGCACTCCATTCTGCGAACGAGAATCCAGAGAGCTGCACCACACTCGAGACACTGCCGAACGGATATCCTTTC
>JAYTFV010000677.1:0-7978 GCA_043734065.1 Planctomycetota bacterium | reverse complement strand
TCCCCTTCGAGGACGATCTTGACCATCTTCAGCGGCGGGTTGCGGCGGCGGGCTCCGCTTTGGCCACCGCCGTGGCCGATCTTGCGATTGAGGTTCACCGTGTAGGTCGTCCGCGCTCCCTCTTCTTCGATGACGACTTGCGGGGGGCCTTTCTTTTTCGCGAGTTCGTACGCCTCGTCAATCAGGGCGAAGATGTCGTCCTTTGTCCCTTCAAAGACCCCGTGGGACGGCTTGTCGGGGATGTCCTGGCTGTGTTCCATCACGTGGTCGATGCGGTATTGAGAGTAGACCAGCCCGGCGGTCGACTCGAAACGACCACGCCCGGCAGGAGTGAGGACGCCCCGCTTCGGCTGCTCCGGCTGAGCGGGCGGAGTCGTGGTGTTTGGGCGGGGCGTGGTGGTTTTGGGTGGAGTGGTCTTGGTCGTTGTGGGCGGCTGGGCGGGCTTGGTGGCAACGCTCGGGGTGGGCTTCGGAAGCGGCGGCTTCTCAGTCGTCTTCGGTGGCCCCGGCGAGGTGGTCTTGGGCCCCACCGGCTTCTCGGACTGAGTGCTTGAGACATTGGGCTGCGTCGGTGTCTTGACCGTTGGGACGGGTGCGGGGAATCCCTGGCTCGGAGTGGCGTCGGTCGCGACCGGCTCGTCCTCCATGACCGGCTCAGATTGTTCCGGGATGACCGGGACTTCGATCGGGCGGTTCTTGTCCCGCTTCTGCTGAGCCGTCGTAGCCGTGTCGGACGCGGGGGCCTCGACCTTGGGCTTGGCATCGGTGAACCCAGGCAGCGCCAGACCGAACCGTTCGACCAGCCACGGCCGCAGCAGCAAGTACACGACCAGCAGCAGACACGCCGCGACGATCCACTTCGGCTTGAGAGCCAGCGGGCGGGTCGGAAGTGCGGGATTCGGTGCGTTCACATGGGCCTCGAAATCAAAAGCGAACCATTGCCCGCCCGCAGCGGGGAGGGACTCACAGTCGAACCGAAAACTTCCGAAGTCTTCGGAGACTTCGGAAGTTTTCGGCGGCTCTGCGGCCAGCCGTCACGACTTGGAGGTCAGCACCTTGTTCAGCAGATCCTTGACCACCGTTCCGCCCTTCGACTCGACAAAGGCCATCACGACCTTCACGTACTTCTGGACAGTCTCCATGTCGAGGCCCAGCTTCTTGAACTGTGCTGCCAACTCGGCCAGCTTGCCAATATCTCCCAGCCCCATCTTGCTGGCCATGCCGCCGAGCATCCCCATCAGCCCGCCGCCCACGTCTTTGTCATCCGCGGGGGGGGCCTTGCCGATGAGGGTGTTCGCATCCGGCACGACATTGCTGACCTGGGAGAAGTCAGCTCCCAGTTTCTCCTTGGCCAGCTTGAAGATCAGCCCCAAGCCCCCTTCGGCCTGCTCCTTGGAAACGCCCACCTGCTTCATGATTTCGTCGACGATGCTCATGGTGATGATGACCTGGTGCTGTGAGGGAAGAACTGCGGGATGCGAACAGACAGGCTCTCACGATATACGGGTTGGTCGCCGGATTCCAGAGGGGTAGCAAGGAATCGCTGCGTCCGGCTCGCCTGCATCGATTTTCCCCCGGTCGCGCTTGTTCCAGGATGAAGGCTTGATGAAACCTCACGGTTCAGACTTGCGATCCGATTGGCATCGACATACGTTCGCTGTCACCGTCCTCCGGGAGATCGAGATGCCACACACAATGACCGAACTGTTTCCCGAACTGCGAGCCTATTGCGAGACTCTGCGGGCCATCCCCTGCAGCAGCCTCTCCGAGCAGCACCAGGCAGCCGCAAAGCAGGTGGGGGATTGGATTCGTCAGCGCCGATCCGCGGGGAAGGCTGCGAATCTGATTGTCGTCTGCACCGGAAACTCACGGCGGAGTATTTTCGGGTCGACGTTGGGGAACATCGCGGCGGCCTTCTGTGGAGAGGCGGGCGTGCTGTTCTTCAGTGGAGGAACCACCCCTACGGCATTCAATCCCCGCACGATCCGGGCCTTGCAGGAGATCGGCGTGCAGAGCGAGGAGCAGAGCGGAGTGGCCCCCTCTGGTCCTGCGGGTGAGCGGAATTCTCGATATCTGGTCAAGTGGGGGGAGGGGGCCTCGGACTCGATTGTCGAGTTCTCGAAGCGCTACGATGACACCTCGAATCCGCAGAGCGATTTCTGCGCGCTCCTGGTCTGTACCGATGCCGACGAGAATTGCCCGGTCGTCCTGGGGGCCAGCCTGCGGGTCTCGATGCCGTTTGATGACCCCAAGGAGTTCGACGGCCAGCCGACAGAACACGCCGCCTACGCCGAACGCCGCGACCAGATCGGTCGGGCAATGTTGCTGATTCTCGGGCAGTGACGCCTCTGGGCCGAAAGAAAAGTCTGTCGCACGGGATTTCAGCCTGTGCGACAGACTATTCAACCGGTTGTGATGTAACAACGTCTTAACCCTGCCCCACCCTGATATTAGTCGGAAGTTGAGGAAATGGTCTCGGGAGTGTCGGAATCGAACTCCGTTGGGCCATGCCCCAGGGTTATTCGCCCCCACTCCCTTTCGCCTTCGACCAGATACTGGCACCCACACCGATGACGATGACCGCCACGAGCCCGATTGCCCACCATTCTCCCGCCATAGCAGCTTCAATCAGCAAGGCGATCCCCCGTCCGCGAGCTGCAAGAACTGTTGCAATGACCATTTGAACCTCGATGCAAAAAAAAGGAACAACCACCACCTCACGACGACGCCCAGTCCAATGTGACGCCTGATTCTGGGGGAGTGTACGTTGTCTTTCAGGCACCCGTCAATCATTTATAGATCGTTATTCAATCGAGAAATCCACAATTTTCAATACCCCAGAATCTGCTCTATGACAATGCATGTCGGATCAGTTCGACGGCTAACGCGGCGCAGATGCAATTGAGGAATTCTCTGGTGCCGCGTCAACTCATGATCTGGAGGTTGTGGCCTGCCAGACCGGAAGGGCGAGGCCAGTGCTGTGAACATGCTTGGAAGCCGTACGGGACCGAAGTCCCCCCGGATGCGAAGCTTCGAAGAACGGCATGGCTCCCCAGAACCATCTGGGGCCGTGGCACTCCTGGTCCCGCCAGAGACACCCGAACATAGCCCACCGCTTCAGCGGTGGGACCACGAGTCCTCGCGGCCCACAGCCCCGGCAGGGGCGACAGAAACTCGCACCAAGGGACGCTGCCCCTTTTCGTGACATCGATCGCCTGCATCTGCCGTCCCTGACGGGACTCATTCACTCGTCGGGACTGCCTGTCCACCGTTGAAACGGTGGGCTATTTTCGGGTGTCCCTGACGGGACAAAATCAGGCGTGCCGGTGGAGAGTACTGGCCTCTGAAGCCCTCCCCGGAACAGACTTGCGACTTCCCCTCCTGTTCACGGCACTGGGGCGAGGCTCCCGCTGAGCCGCGAGCCAGGGATGGCGTTTTTCTCGTGAGAACGGCTCGGCAGGAGCCTCGCCCGCGCGATGGCGGCAACCCGAAAATCAAGAGTTGACGCAGCACTGATGCTGAGCGGCTGCTTCGCATTCAGATGTGATCGTGGTCTTACTCAGCGTTATTCAGCGATGATCCGACGTTCCGTCGTCCGAGGCGTCTTTGTGCGAGATTCTCCCGCTCACTTGTTCCCCGACCTCAACTGCGTTCAACTTCACGCACTGACGAGCCGTGGAGGGCACATGCGGAACTTCTTTCGAGAGCGAGGACGATAATGCGGCGTGCAAGCGTGAGTCTGTGGAGTGTCTGTCTGGTACTGGGAGTTTCGGCCATGAGCCAGGCGGGGGATACCGTGCGGGCCTATATCGGCACCTACACAAGCAAAGGGAGCGAGGGGGTGTACGTCCTCGAACTCGATCGGGATGCCGGAACCTTGAGCGAGGCCCGAGTGGCGGCGAAGCAGAAAGATCCATCGTTCGTGGCGATCAGTCCCAACCGCAAGTACCTCTACGCGGTGAGCGAGGTCAACTCGGTGGATGGCAAGAAGGGCGGCGGGGCTTCGGCCTACAAGATCGACGCGGCCTCCGGGAAGCTGGAACTCATCAATGGAGAGATCACCGGCGGCAGCGGGCCATGTTATTTGGTCGTCGATCCGACGGGCAAGAATCTGCTGATCGCCAACTACGGCGGCGGCAGCGTGGCGTGCCTGCCGATTCAAGAGGACGGCTCGCTGAAGCCGTTCAGCAGCTTCGTGCAGCACGTCGGCACGAGTGTCGACAAGGGGCGTCAGGAGTCCCCGCATGCCCACTCGATCAACGTCGACCCGACCGGCGATTATGCCGTGGTCGCGGACCTGGGCCTCGACAAGGTACTGGTCTACAAGTTCGACAGCGACCACGGCCAGCTCGTCCCCAACGAGCCGCCATCGACCTCGGTCAAGGCTGGCAGCGGGCCGCGTCATTTCGCGTTCCATCCCAGCGGGAAGTACGCCTATTCCAACCTGGAGATGACCTCCGAGGTCGCCGCCTTCCAGGTGCAGACCGGCTGCGTTCTGGCAGGCATTCAGACCCTCAGCACGCTGCCCGATGGCAAGCCCGTCCCCGGCAACTCGACCGCCGAGACGCAGGTCCACCCCAGCGGGAAGTTCGTGTATGTCTCGAACCGAGGCCACAACAGCTTGGCGATCTACACGGTCGACCAGAAGACCGGCCTACTCACTCACGTCGGCAACCAGTCGACCGAGGGCGGCGTCCCCCGCAACTTCTGCATCGACCCCAGCGGGAAGTACATCCTGGCTGCGAACCAGGACACCGACACCGTGGTGGTCCTCCAGATCGATCAAGAGACCGGTAAGCTGACGCCGACCGGGAGCCAGGCCAAGGTTCCGACGCCGGTGTGTGTGAAGTTCTGGACGGCGGAGTAGCGTTCGCTTGATCGAATTCGACGCTCGGAAAGCCCAGGGGTTGCAACCCCTGGGCTTTGTGTTTAAGTACGCATGGCCTCTGCCGATTGGCACGGCTGTGGACGCAACGGCTCAGTGATAATCCGATGTGTAGACAGGTGTTGTCGCTCAGTGACCTGATGCATCAGTACGCGAACATCTCCGCCAGCTGCGTGCAGCATGGCCGTTCTCACAGCATGGATTTCGGCGACGACCGGATCCTGGAACTTGTCAGGCATTGCCGGAGAACTCCTCGGGAGTCACGATCAACGGAGGCTCGAAGCCAGCCTCTCGCAACAGTTGATAGATTCTGGGTAACGTCTCTGCGTTCGCAATGTGCTTGCAGTTCCACATCAACAATTAGTCTACTCCGAAAATGGCAGCCACGGCAACATGTCGTGCATCAGCCGCAGCCTTGGCAGGCAAGAGATGCTTCGCGATCATCCCCTCTGCCAAACTCTGAACATCGGGGTGTTCGATGTCGAGAAGCGGCAAATCTTCCAACAGCACCAAGCGTTCTTGTGCTGCCGTCGAATCACCAGCACCCGCTTCGTCGAGGACCAGTTGACTCGTCACGAGTTCGTATTGGCCGCGACATTCCAGCCACCATTGCCGTGTCAGTTCTTGTCTCGCCTGAAATATGACCGCGGCGATGGATCGAGCGGTCAAGTAACCGATGATCGATGTTTCAATGTAGATGGACGGCATGCGTGGATTCTACCGCGAAGCACGAAGGTTGGGTAAATCGCGTTCCGCCGATCACGGACACCGAGTCCGGCCATCAGCGGAATGCCCTTCGGGAGGCGTCGTCCAGGATTCGAGGCATCCACGACTGGGGATGATTCTGCCAATGTGAGGCTGGATGTCAACTGGGGTGTTTGGGGATTTCTCCAGGAAGGAAAGGGGTGAGCGGGGCATCTGGCCCGGATCGGTGCGGGTTCGATCTTGGGGGGCGATGCTTGTGATATGGGGCGTCGTGTTCCAATGGCTCTTCCCCGTGGTGGATTGTGCGGTACAATGACATGGCATTGAGTCGAGTTGTTCCGGGGCATACTTCATCCATTCTTGATCTCCCGGGCGGAATGGACCGCTCAACGCTATCATGCTCTTTTCGCAATTCCTAAGATTCCTACGACCGGTTGTCGGGACTGGCGCGGTGTTTGGGCTTTTTTGCATCTCCTTCCGGGCTGGTGGGGGGGAGAAGGCGGAAGTCGACTGCTGTGTTTCTCCGACTGGTGTTCTGCCTGTCCAGGTCTGCCGGACTCCTCGGCTCTGGATGAAGGTTCTCGCTCACAACTCTCTTTCACACCCCTTCACCACCCCGGAGCAATCGCTGCTCCAGTCGGTGGCTGTTCGTGATTCTGAAGCAAAGGTCGGCCATGGCCCGTAACTGGTTGGATCAATTCGTCAAAGACGGCACCGTCAGCGCGGATCAGCTCGGCGAAGCGGAGGACATGGCGAGTAGCCTGGGGATCACTCCGGAAGATGCCCTGATGAAGCTGGGGTATGTCGACGAGGGGCGGATCGGGCAGGCGAAGGCCAAGGCGTTCGGGTTCACGTTCATCAACCTCGAAGAGGTCGAACTGGAACACAATGTCGTGGAGTTGATCCCCGAATCGGTGGCCCGCGAAAACACCTGCATCGCCGTCGAGGTCAACGACGAGAAGCTCAAGGTGGCGGTCGTCGACCCGATGAACTTCGAGCTGGTGGAGAAGCTGCGGTTCATCCTGGCCCGCGAGGTGGACATGGTGATGGCCCAGAAAGAGGCGATCAACGCGGCGATTAACCGGTACTACGGACAGACGGAGACCGAGTCGGTGGACTCGATGCTGCAAGAGTTTACGGAAACGGCGATCGACTTCACGGAGACCGAACTGAGCGAGGCCAAGTCTCAGGCGGACGACTCGGAAGGCTCGCCGATCGTCAAGCTGGTGAACCTGATCATCACCGAGGCGGTGAACATGCGGGCCAGCGACATCCATGTGGAGCCGTTCGAGGATCGGGTCCGCATTCGCTACCGGATCGATGGCGTGCTGGTCGAGCGGGATTCGCCGCCGCGACGGCTGCTGGCTCCGCTGATGAGCCGGCTGAAAGTCATGGGTCGGATTGACATTGCGGAAAAGCGTCGTCCTCAGGACGGCCGCATCAAGACCCGCGTGAACGCGAAGGACTTCGACCTCCGCGTGAGCGTGCTGCCGACGAACCACGGGCAGGCGATGGTCATGCGAATTCTCGACCGCGACAACATCAAGGTCGGTATCCGCAACCTGGGGTTCAGCGAAGAGAACTACCGCAAGTTCCAAAACATCATCCGCCGCCCCAACGGAATCTTTCTGGTGACAGGACCGACCGGTTCGGGCAAGACGACGACTCTGTACAGTGCATTAGGTGAACTGAACCGGCCAGACCGCAAAATCATCACCGCCGAAGACCCCGTCGAATACTACCTGCCGGGGATCAACCAGTGCGAAGTGCGACACTCGATCGGTCTGAACTTCAGCCGGATCATCCGCGCGATGCTGCGGCAAGCCCCGAATGTGATCCTGGTGGGGGAAATCCGAGATACCGAGACAGCAGAGATGGCAATCCAGGCATCTTTGACTGGACACTTGGTTTTCAGTACGCTTCATACGAACGATGCGCCCGGTTCCATTACACGCCTGATCGACATGGGGGTCCAGCCGTTCCTCGTCGCCTCGTCGGTGATGGCGGTCATGGCCCAGCGTTTGGCGCGCAGCATCTGCCCCAAATGTGGAGACTCCTACAAGCCGAGTCCGGACGAACTGGCCCTGTTCGAACTGACTGAGGACCAGATCTCCACAGCCAAGTTCCGGCGAGGCAAAGGGTGTGCCAACTGCCAGCAGACGGGCTATCGGGGACGGAAGGCTGTGTTCGAATTGATGATGATGAACGGAGCGATCCGCGAGATGGCATTCCGCAGCGAGCCAACTCAGAACATTCGTCGTCAGGCCCGCCTGTTCGGGATGCGGACCCTGGTCGAGGATGCGGTGGACAAGGCACTGGCGGGGATTACGACGCTGACTGAGGCTCACAAGCTGCAGGGCGGCGGGCACTGAGGCCGTGGGTCGTCTT